>PLBX01000473.1:0-23810 GCA_003135495.1 Acidobacteriaceae bacterium
CATCCGCAGCCGGCCTGGATCCATCCGCAAATTGCATCAGCGCTTGCCGGGACCGCGGATTTCAAGCCTATGTTGGATCAATTTCTACCGCCTCAACTCTGGCACATGTCCCCAAATTTGATTGCGTCGTTTTCAGTCACGTCCTGGAACCGGTTCATGACATTCCCGGATTTTTCACAGCCGCGCGCAGCCTGATCGTTTCAGGCGGATACATTTATCTTGAGACTCCGGACGCTACCCGTTACGACGATTATCTTTATGCGCGTTTCGAGGAGTTTAATACCGAACACATCAATCACTTTTCGGCGCGCTCTCTCGAAAATACCGCTCGGCGGTTCGGCTTCCAGCCCACCGTCCTCGAGCAAAAAGTTTTCCCGACGGCGGAAGACACGCGCTATCCCGCGGTCTTCGGGCTTTTTCGCGACACCATTACAAGCTCCGAAACTAAATCAGTTGTTCGCGATCCAGAGCTGCCGTCTCAAATCGCCTCCTATATCCGCCATTCGGAAGATCTGATCGAAAACATCTCCTCTCATTTGGAAACAAAACTCGCCCATCTCGATCAGGTGATTTTCTGGGGTGCGGGGCAGTTCGCGATGAAACTGCTGACCCTTCCCTGCTTTGCACACACTCGAGTTCGCGCATTGGTCGACAATAATCCAATCTTGCGCGGCAAGAGGCTGGCAGGTGCGCCCGTTGTAGGGCCAGCAGAAATCGCCGGCACGGACGAGCCCATCGTCATTGCTACCTTGTTGCACGCGGGCGAAATCAGAGATCAGATTATGAGGCTGGGACTCAGAAATCCGATTATCTCGTTGCTTCCAAACTCCAGCCCGGCCCATTCGAAAACCACCTCCGGGGCTCACAGCCAATGAAACTTTCCGACTACATCGTCGAGCGGTTGGTGGGTTGGGGCGTTCGCCACGTCTTTCTCGTGACTGGCGGGGGAGCGATGCACCTCAACAATTCCATTGGCGGCGATCCGCGACTGCAATACGTTTGCAATCACCACGAGCAAGCTTCCGCGATGGCGGCGGAAGCATACGCCCGCGTCACCGGACAGACCGGCGTGATCAATGTCACCACCGGACCAGGCGGTATCAACGCCCTCAATGGAGTCTTCGGTGCGTGGACAGATTCCGTACCCGTGCTGATTATTTCCGGCCAGGTAAAGCGCGAGACGTGCATGCGCTCCCGAGGCATCACTGGCCTGCGTCAACTGGGAGATCAAGAAGTCGATATGGTTTCCATGGTCGCGAACCTCACAAAATACGCGGTCATGATCGATGACCCACAATCCCTGCGTTACCATCTGGAGCGCGCCTGGCACTTGACGCAAAGCGGACGCCCCGGCCCGTGCTGGCTCGATATTCCGGTGGACGTGCAGGCTGCCTCTGTCGACCCGGACAAGCTTCGCGCCTACGATCCGGCCGAAGACCATGCAGTTCAATCCGGCACAATCGATTCTTCCCCTCTCCAAGCTCATTGTCAGGAAGTTCTACGGCGCATTCAGAATGCGAAGCGCCCCGTCATTCTCGCCGGAACCGGCATTCGTGCGGCCCACGCCGTCACTGAATTTGGCCAACTTTTTCATCGCTTGGGCATTCCGGTGTCCACCGCATGGACGCACGATGTCATCGCCACCGACGATCCTCTTTTTTGCGGGCGCCAGGGAACGATCGGCGATCGCGCGGGAAACTTCACCGTGCAAAACGCCGACCTGCTTCTGATTCTCGGTTCGCGGCTCGCCATCCGGCAAACCAGTTACAACTGGCAATCGTTCGCGCCGCGCGCCTTCAAAATCCAGGTCGATATCGATTCCGCTGAATTTCACAAGCCGACCGTTCAGCCAGATCTGGCTATTCAGTGCGATCTAAAACGCTTTCTACCGGCGCTCCTCGAGCAGTGCGACTTGCAGAATTATCACTCTGGCGTTCACGAACCGTGGGTGGCATGGTGCCGTGAACGCGTCCAGCGCTACCCCGCGGTGCACGACCGGCAGCGCTATGCTGGACCTCCGCTGAATCCGTATTACTTCATCGAGCAACTTTCCGTCAAATTGGCGGACGACGATGTAGTGATATGCGGCAATGCTACTGCCTGCATCGTGCCTTTCCAGGCGATGCGTTTGCGCAAGCATCAGCGCTTGATCTCTAATTCCGGCTCCGCTTCCATGGGCTATGATTTGCCCGCCGCCATAGGAGCCGCTTTTGCCCGCCCCGGCAAGCGAGTTATCTGCCTCGCCGGCGACGGCAGCATTCAAATGAATATCCAGGAATTGCAAACAGTTGTGCACCACAACTTACCACTGAAGATTTTTGTTCTGAACAACTCCGGTTATCTCTCCATGCGCATGACTCAATCGGGATTTTTTGCCCGGCTCACCGGGGAGAGCGCCTCGAGCGGCACATCATTCCCTGACATGGTGAAAGTCGCCTGCGCCTATGGCATTCCAGCCATTCGCATCGATCGCGCCTCGCAACTGGAGCAGATCGACCGCGTCTTGGCCGCCGATGGGCCCGCGTTGATCGATGTCGTGCTCGATCCCACTCAGGAATTTGAACCGCGATCGCGAGCACGGCAGTTGCCCGACGGACGAATCGTCTCCCCTAATCTAGAGGACATGTACCCATTCCTGGATGAGACTGAACTAATGGACAATGTCATCAAGGAATAAGGACATTACTATGTACTTAAACACCACTCTCACGACAACACATTAATCGACGAGACAACTTACTAATATCATGACCGGAAACGACATATTCGACGAGTTATTCGTTCTTGAGGTCGCTAACAACCACTTAGGCGACCTGCAGCGCGGATTGAAGATTATTGGCAATTACGGCCAAGTGGTGCGCTTTAACAACGTGCGGGCAGCCATAAAGCTGCAGTTGCGCGACATAGATAATTTCATTCACCGCGACTTTTGCCGCCGCGACGATATTCGCTATATCAAGAAAACGCTCGACACTCGTCTTCGGCCTGAGGATTTCGCCAAATTAGTGCAAGCCATCCGCGAAGCCAGTTGCATCCCCATGGCAACGCCTTTTGATGAGAGCTCGGTGGATTTCTGCTGCGAGCTCGGGATTCCGATTTTGAAGTTAGCCAGCTCAGACTGCAACGACTGGGTCCTGATCGAGAAGATGGCGAAGACGAAAAAGCCGGTCATCGTCTCCACTGGAGGATCGTCCCTCAAAGATATCGACGACCTCGTGACCTTCTTCGCCAATCGGCATATCCCGCTGGCGATTAACCATTGCGTATCGCTCTATCCTTCGGAGGACAGCGATCTGGAGTTGAACCAGATCGACTTTCTCCGCCATCGCTATCCCAATCACATTATCGGATTCTCCACCCATGAGTACCAGGATTGGAGCTCATCGATGTTGATGGCCTATGCCAAGGGAGCTCGCACCTTCGAGCGGCATGTTGATATTCAGACCGAAGGAATGACCGTATCTCCCTACTGCTCGGTGCCCGAGCAGGTAGACACATGGTTCAAGGCATTCCATCGCGCGAAACGCATGTGCGGAGCTCCAGGCACGCAGAAACGTCTTCCTCCGCAACGCGAAATCAGCTATCTCGATTCGCTCGTCCGCGGAGTCTATGCCAGCCGAGACCTGCCGGTGGGTCACGTGCTTCAGGATGCCGACGTCTACTTGGCGATTCCCCTGCAGCAAGGTCAGATCTCATGCCGCGAATTGATGCGCGGCGAGGTGATTATGAAAGCGGTCCCCAAAGATCAGCCCATCAAGATCGACGCCATTGACAGCCCTTACGCGAACATTCCCTCGCTTACGGAATTGATCTACAACCGTGGCTTACCCCCGCAATTTCCGCTTGCTCGCGCCGCCAAGGCAGGGGCGGGTGGAACTAACTCGGATGGAAAATAAACGAAGATGGCGGATTCCAAGCCAATGCATTCGCACCCCATGAACGAGGCGCGTCATCAACTCGAATCGCTGCTTCGCGAGACACCGGCAAAAGCCCGCGTTCGACAGCAGGGCGCCTTTGACGAAGTCGCTCGTGGCAGTCGCCGGATCGTAATTTTGGGCGCGGGCCGATTGGGGCGGCGGCTCCTTCAGGGTTTGCAAGGAACTGATATCGAAGTGTTAGCCTTTGCCGATAACAATTCCGAAACGTGGGGTAAAGCGGTCGATGGCATTCCAGTATTATCACCTCGTGACGCCGCTAAGAAATACTCGCAAGATACTACCTTCGTCGTAGCGATCTGGCATCCGAGCGCGAAACCTCTTATAGCGGCATTACTTCATGAGATGCGCGCTTTGGGTTGTCGCGCTTGCGCGTTCCCGGTGCTCTTCTGGCGTCATTCCACCAATTTCCTTCCCTACTTTTTCTGGGATCTGCCGGAGAAAATCCTGCAGCACACATCTGACATTCTGCCTGCCTTTGAGCTACTCGAAGACGACTCTTCGCGAAACACCTTCGTCGATCAGATAAGACTGAGATTGCATGCAGACTTTGAGATTGTCGCACCGGACGAGCAAGAACAATATTTTCCCGGCCTGTTCTCTCTTTCGTCTGAAGAATGCATGGTCGACTGCGGATCCTACACTGGCGATACGATGCAGTCCTTCATTTCGCAAACCAGAAATCGTTTTCGCAAGATCGTAGCTTTCGAGGCGGACAGCGCCGTTTTACCCACCCTCCGAAGTTTTGTTAGCGGTCTAGGCGCACGCGTCGTGCTTTATGAAGCCGCTGTCGGCTCCCGCCAAGGCACAGTTTATTTCGCCGGAGATGGCATGGGAGGCGGTTGTGTCGCAGGTTCAGGCTCCGAGGTGCCTTGTGTTCGCCTCGATGATGCCCTGGCGAGTGAGCGAGTCTCTCTGATTAAGATGGACATCGAAGGTGCCGAACTCGACGCTCTTGAAGGCGCGCAACACATTATCCGCCGCGATCGCCCGGTACTCGCGATTTGCGGTTATCACCGGCCAGATCATCTCTGGCAAGTGCTCTCCCGTCTCAAAAGTTTAGTACCGAAGTCTGCGTTGCACCTGCGTTCTCACTGTGCCGACGGCCTCGACACGGTGTGTTACTCGGTTCCTGCCGAACGGCAAGTTTCAATTGCTAACGCCAAATCCCATAGCCGCGCACAAGGTTCCCTTCAATGAAAACGATAAGCGTCGTCACCCCATGCTTCAACGAGGAAGGCAATGTTCGCGAGGTCTACGAGCGCGTACGCTCTCTCATGACCACGCTCGGGAAATATCGCTACGAGCACATCTTCATCGATAATGCCTCCCGCGATACTACATTTTCCGTTCTCCGCGAAATCGCCGCCGCCGACTCGAATGTGAAGGTAATTCGCAATGCTCGCAACTTCGGCCATGTACGATCGCCCATGCACGCCGTTCTGCAAGCCGGCGGCGATGCAATCATCATCTTGATGTCCGATTTGCAGGATCCCCCGGAAGTTCTCGCGCAACTGCTCGAAGAATGGGAAAAAGGCATACCGATCGTCATAGCGGTTAAACATCAAAGCCGCGAAGCTGCGCCGATGTTCTTGTTGCGGAAGCTTTTCTACCGGATCGTCAACCGTCTCGCCGACGACATCGAGACTTACGAAAACTTTACTGGCTTCGGGCTCTACGATCGGCAGGTCATCGACCTGGTGCGGCAGTTTGGCGATCCTTACCCTTATTTTCGCGGCATGATCGCTGAAATTGGGCTTCCACACGCCGAAGTGCAATATGTGCAGCAGCGGCGCAAAAGCGGCAAGACCAAGAACAATTTTTATACTCTCTACGACTTAGCCATGCTCGGAATCACCAAGCTCTCCAAAGTCCCGCTGCGAATTGTCACCTTTTCCGGTTTCGCCGGGTCGCTGCTTTCCATGCTCGGCGGGATTGCCTACTTTGCGTACAAACTGCTCTTCTGGCATCAATTCACTTTAGGAATCGCACCGATCGCCATCGGAATGTTCTTCCTCGGATCTCTCCAGCTTCTCTTTATGGGCATCATTGGCGAGTACGTCGGCAATATCCACACGCAAGTGCACAACCGGCCGTTGGTCGTGGAACGAGAGAGATTGAATTTTCAGTATGAACCCGGCGCAGCGCTCGCTCGCGGGCCGCTAACTTCGAGCGCTGCGGCGGCCCGCTAGCTGGGAGATTGTCGGACTATGACTACAAATGCCATCTCCAAACTCCGCAATCCGCAAGTCCTTCGCTTCCTTTTGGTAGGCGGTTTGAATACTTTGTTTGGATACGGCTGCTTCGCATTCTTCACCATGTTGCTGACGCCGCTCATGGCTTATGGATATGTAGTGGCGAGCCTGCTCGCAAATCTTCTAAGTATTTCCTTCTCTTTCCTGGGTTATAAGTGGTTTGTGTTCAAGACAAAGGGCAACTATCTCCGCGAATGGATTCGTTGCGTGGGCGTTTACGCCACCAGTATGGTGCTGTCGACTGCAGCACTTCCCTTCGCGGTCGCCCTTATCCGGCGTCAGAATGAACACCGGCAACATGCGCAATACATAGCCGGAGGGATCGTACTGGTATTTTCCATTATCCTCAGCTTTTCAGGCCATCTGCGAATCACCTTTGGCGCCGGAAAGGTTGTTCCTCAAACCCTCCCTTAGATTCCCAGCAAGATATGCATCCTGTCCGTGTTGATGACTTCCGTAATGCTGCCTGAAGGGATTCCGTGTGTGATAACTGAAAAGGAACCACCGTACTTCCGGACGAATCACGACCCAGGCCGGCCGTATATGTTCATCCAAACCAAATGAAGCTACTGACCACAACCGGCACATTTCGCGAGCAATTCGAAAATCGCTATCCTATTTACCAGCGAATTTTTTCAGGCCTGCTCACACAGATTGCAAACCTCGTTGAGCAGCACAGTTGGCCAGTCTTTGCCGCGATAACGCTGTGGTGCGGACGGTCACGGCTAAGCGGACAGTTATACCGCAATCTTGGTCACGATGAGTTGTACACGTTTTACATCGCGCAGGCGGCGAGCATTCATAAGCTTTTGATACTGAGCCGAACCGTAGATCTTCATCCCCCGCTAACCTATCTCTTTGCACGCTTTTCCATGGCGATCTTTGGAGCCAGCGCTTGGGCATGCCGCGCGCCCTCAGCGCTGGCCTTCGTAGCCACTACAGCACTGATCTTTTCCTTTTTGAAGCGAATAACTTCAGCGCTCTACGGACTGATTGCGGTGTTATTCCTTTGGAGTTTTCCATATGTGTACTCCGCACCAGTCGCCAGGCCGTATTCATGGATACTATGTTTCACAGCCTTGATGTTAGTTGGATGGTATCGTGAGGCCGAAGAAATCGGTCCCCATCCTATTGCGCTTCTCGCAGTTTGGCTTGGCGGATTTGGCTTACTACTTTCGCATGTTCTTGGAGTCCTTCCTTTCGCGGCAGTGGTCGGAGCTGAACTCTTACGAGTGCGGTCAACGCGCAAGTACGACTGGTTGTTATGTGCAGCGTTACTAACCCCGTTTGTTTCCGTGATTAGTTACATACCACTGATCAAACATCAGTCCGCATTGCTATTCACTCCTATTTATCACGTGACCGCACTGCGCGTGCTGAGCGTTTATTGGGAGCCGCTACGCTTCGTGGTTACGCCCGTGCTCCTCATAGTCGTGCTCGCGGTCGATCACGGTAGCAATCGCACAGAAGATGCTCGCACCGATCAGCGATCGCCAATGGCTAACCTGCCGTTTGCTTTCTTGCTCTTGGTTCTTTTTTTATTGCCGCTAGCCATCGCCGGCATTTTCGCGCGAACCGGCACCGCATTTTTCGATCGTTACGGCGTGGTGATGTTAATACCCGCCGCGATTACACCCGCCCTGACTCTCGCATCCGCAGCCCGCAGGCAACGCTCCTATGCCGTGATAGTTGCCCTGATTATGGTGGTTCTTATTCATCTAAATTCTTCAGGTATTGCATGGCTGCTGCAGCAGTCGTCGATAATAGCGCCCTCAGCGGTTGCGTCCCGGCTGCTCTACATCGTCGCGGCGCCGCCGCTGCCCGAAGTGCTTAACTTGCCGGTTGTCCCCGCGTATTTGGAGCATCAGTCCGCCGCAGCACCGGTAGTCTCGAGCCTGGACGCGATTGAGCCGAACTTAGCCCTGGTGGCTGGGACTGGGCTGACGTTCCTGGAACTAGACGGCTCCCAAGACGACCGGCTCGCCCAGAGGCTCGTTCTTCTTACTGACAGAGTAGCTGCTTCCACCATCGCGCACGACACGCTATTCGAGAACTACGGCGAGCTGAAAAAAGTCTTCCCCATTCGGGGCGACGTGCAGCCCTACTGCTTTTTTCTCTCGAATCATCAGCAGTTTCTAGTCCTCGGAAAATACCAGCACCCTCAAGGATGGTTACTTCGTAAACTCGAAATGGATGGAGCGCAATTGAGAATCGTGGCGCGCTACCCCAACACTCTCGAAGAGCGCGACATTTACGAAGTCACCATCTCCGCAAATCCTTGCACTATGCCCCAGTAGGTCGCGCCGGCCACGTTACAAAGACATTGCGGTTCTGCTTTTAGGATGCTGCTCAGCGCTTCCAGAATATCTGGAAGATTCCGAAGCGTGTGGTATGAGGAAATCTTCGGGCTACCTCGGCTTTAACGTCTGGCCTCATCGCTGCACCCGGGAAAAAGGGCGCATCATTGATGACCACGAGATTCAAATTCTCCGTTCGTATTGCCTTGAGCGTATCTTCCGGCGACTGCCCTCCGTCGTCGTAGGCGACGTTCCGCAGCCCGGAAAGAAAATACAATTCAGGACAATCATTGCCTGCGTACATCAAACCGTTTGGACTATGATCCCGCAGAAAATGCGCCAGCGTATCGAAAAAAACAGCCTCTTCGATCTGCAATTTTCCCGCTCGCGGGTTCTGCATGGTTTGGACATCGCCGATGAGATATGTGATCTCGTAAATGTAATGGGGAACCAGGCAGACAACTCCAAAAGCGAAGTACATCCCAATGACGCTGGTCAGGGCGTAGGTCCCAGGTTTCACCTTACATGTGGATACGATCGCCAGAATTGCGAGGAACGTCAGGGGTACCGCATAGCTCAGGTAAATCGGGGCTGCAAACGGGAATTGCACCAGCGTACAAATGGCGGCTAAAGACGTCAGCAACACTATCTGCTGCCGTTGCAGTTTCGTGTGTCCGCCTTCATGCTTGCGCAACCACACCATCACGGCTCCCCACAGAACCGCACCCGGCGTTAGAAGCGCCACCGAACACCATACTGCGTAGGCGATGTCACCCGATGAGTAAGCTCTCCACACAATAACCATTGCGGCCAAGCCGAGCGCCGCGCCCACAATCTTTCCCTGGAAATTTTCCCAGTACATTGCCGCTGCCAAAACCCCCACTAGAGGCAGAACGTAAGTGAACTTTTCGATTCCAATCGGACGGACCACGCCGAGTCCAGCTGTGCGCGCAACGGCGCTCGCAGTAATTCCGGATAGAAACGTCCACACAGCACCCGCGCGAACGTATGGGACAAGAAACACAACGATGGGGAGAGAGACACCGGACAAGAATGGAATCAAAGTTCGAAAAAGAGTTATGAAGCGATGACTCGTTGCTGCCCGGACTTTCCACTCTCCTGACAAAAGCAGAACTACTAGGATCGTCGATGGCAGCACAAAATGATAAATTTCAGTGCTGCCCAGACGCGAGTGCAACACATAAATGAGAGTCGCAAGAAAAAGAAGCAATGCACTTCCACTGAACAGGGAAAACCACGAGCTTCTCCGCGAACTGCCCAGTCCCGGAGGAGCGTTGGCAGTCTCGCTTTGTTCGACGAATACAAGAAATAAAAGTACGGCGGCAATGTAGTACGCCCCAATGACCTTGATCAGGATCGACGCTCCGCCGCAAATGCCAGCCAACACTAACCAGCGCCGGTTCCGCACTTCAAGATATCGCAATAGCGCTGCCGCCCCGAACGTTGTAAAGAAGAGGTTGTACCAGGAAGGCATTGCCGCGGGGTAATTTGGATAGCTCCACGATACCGCCAACAGCGTTACCGCTCCCGCTCCCAGTGCCGGGGTAAATCGGAGCGCGATGTAGTAGACAGCAGGCAGCCAAGCTAGAAAAAACAAGAAGACGCAGATGCGTAAAGACATCAGGTTGACGCCCCACATCCGAAATGCCAGTGCATGAATAAAACTAAGACCCCCGGTATAAATCTCACCGAAATCACGATGTGGGAGCTGCCCCTGCAGAACCCGAACCGCACTCTGGCTGAGCGTGCCATCGTCGGCTGGAACCCAGCCCTTGCCTATGTGGAATACGGTATACGTCCCCGCAAGCAATAGCACTACTGCCAACACTCCGGTCTGCATGAGCCAGGTCTCATTTTTTTGGGCTTTCGGCTCGGTCGCGCTGACCGTATCGCTCCCATCAGCTGCCTGTTCCCGGACGCGAATCTCTAAATTCAGTTC
Organism: Acidobacteriaceae bacterium; assembly: GCA_003135495.1. GTDB lineage: Bacteria > Acidobacteriota > Terriglobia > Terriglobales > Acidobacteriaceae > Acidiflorens. Next base: position 10,448 of record PLBX01000473.1, read on the forward strand.
TGCCCCTCCAACCTTGGCCCCTCCCGCTCCCAAATCGTCCTTCACTTTTCCCCCAAAGCCGCCAGGCGCATTTTGGCATCAGCGCTGCCCTGATTCAGTTGAAGCGCTAGAGAGTACTCCGATCGCGCCGTCTCCACGTTTCCATCTTTTTCCAGCGACTGTGCCAGCCAATAGTGATAGTCCCAAATCTTCGGATCCATCTGCGCCGCCTGAAGAAGGTATGGCTGCGCCTCTTTATTGCGTCCCTCTTTCAAAAGTGCGCGGCCAAGAAAATGCTTTGGAGCTGCGTCTTCAGGGTCTAACGCGACCGCGTGCGAGAGTAGTTGTTCTGCATCTTTGTATTGGCCGTCCATCAAGTGAATATTGCCGCAGTTGTACAGCGCCGAATAAAGGTTTGGTTCTTTGCTCAGAATTTCAGAGCACAGGGCAAGCGCTCGTTCGTAATCACCCATTTGCCCATACAATCCGGCAACTCCAGCCATCCCAACCTCGGATTTCGCGTACTCTGGATTCACGCGATCGAGCCATACCCGACCTTCGTCGTATCGACCTGCGCGTATGAGCGTTTCCGCCAGTGCCAAAGGTCCGTAGCCATATTCTGGGTGGGCTTTTACAGCGGATCGCGCCAGTTCGATGGCGCGATCATGCGCCCCGCGCTGACTGTACTCCTTCGCCAAACCAACCATGACGTAAGGATTGTCCGGATAAAGCTCTTGCCCGCGAACCAGCAGCAAAAGATCATCTCCCCAATACACTTGTTGCACTAACGACGCGCACACATAACTGACGGAAAGGACGACGATTGCCCCCACCTGCACCGTCTGTCTACTCCATCGCCAGACAGGCGGCAGCCTTCGGAGCCCCATCGCCAATAAGATTGCGAATCCAATCGACGGCAAATACATGTAGCGGTCACGAACGAAGTCGCCATTACCGAAATTTCTCAAATAAAGCGCGGGAGCCAGCCCCACAATCAACCACAATCCGGCAAATGCCACGGTGAAGGTGCCCTCGCGCCGGTTCCAATACCACAGAGCAAGTGCAGTGGACGCCAGTAGAATCGCCGGCATCACCACTTTAATCAGAACCTCTCCTGTCACGTATGGCGTGTAGTAAAGACCAGTGATACCGATCGGGAGCAATAACTGGCGCAGATAAATTCCCAGCACCAACGGCAGAGTGCGCGCCACGTCGAGCATTCCATGGTCAGGATCGAACTGCCCGGTTGCGTGAAGCAGCGCGTGCTTGCGTACAACCGCATACGCCAAAGTCAATAACGCATATGGCGCAGCTTCCATTGCGGAAGCCAGCATTCTCTTCGTAAAGAACTTTTTCTTCGTGCCTCGCTCTAAGTACGAATAGATCGCCACTAAAACCGGGAATACAACCGCCATCTCCTTGGTCAAGAGTGCGCATGCCAGAAGGGCCAACGATACAATCCACCAGGTAACTCGTCTACCGCGGCCAGGCGTGAGCTGTGCGTCGCGGCTGTTCAGAAACGCAACAAAAGCGATGGCGACAAAGATCGTGACCAGTGTGTCCGAAGCGGCCGAAACCCAAGCGACCGGCTCAATGTGGACTGGATGCAAGGCAAAAATCAGCGCCACCAGTGCTGCCACCCAATATTCCAAACCCAAACGCCGCGCAAACCAAAACACGGCAAAGACAGCTCCCACATGCAGCAGGACCGCTCCAAGATGCCATCCCCATGGACGCAAACCAAATAACGTGAAATTCAGCATTGACCAGACCACGAACATCGGACGGTAATACACCTGGTGGCGGGCCATGTGATACCACAGATCGCTTTCGAAGGCTCGTGGCAAGTTGCTCCACGACCGAATAATTGGACTGTTAACAATCTGCGGCAAGTCGTCCCACACGAATGCAAAAGATAACGATCCGCTGTAAATAACAAATGCGGCTACACCCAGCAATGGCAGCAGCAGAATTGGCCTTCTCAGGTATTCAGCCAAAAGGTCAACTGCAAAAGGTTCTTGCTCGTGTGATTTGCTCATGTCGGCCAAGCGGGAGTAAAATCTTGCTGCCCAAGCCCATACTAATCTTCGCCCCTGACATGCGCATGTTACGCAGGTTACCTACGTGCTCCACTTATTCAACCAGTAACAGCTACTAGCTATGCGACGATCAATCCATGGGTTACGTGACTGGAGTCAAACTCGCCAAAGCGTCGTCGCCTGTCTTGTGCGTTGATCTGGATGGCACGTTGATTCGCGGCAATGCGCTCTGGGAATGCGTTTTGGTTCTACTCAAAACCCGCCCTACAACTCTGCTTTGGCTGCCTCTCTGGCTGCTCAAGGGTCCCGCATTTCTAAAGCAGCAGGTCGCTTCCAGGGCCGTTCTCAACCCCGCTCGTCTTCCCTACCGCCAGCAGGTTTTGGATTTGATCCAGGAAGAAAAAAATAGAGGACGGCGAATCGCTCTCGTCACAGCCNNCAGGATCGCCGAGGTGATTGCCGGTTACATCGGTTTGTTTGCGGAGGTTCACGCCAGCGACGGGCAAGTGAATCTTAAGGGGCCAAACAAAGCTGCATTTCTGGCACGAAATTTCAGTGCCACCGGTTTCGAATACATGGGCGACTCCGCCGCCGATGTGGAAGTATGGCGGCAGGCACGCGCTGGGTACGTGGTTGGAACCGAAACGCGAGCCCGGCAAGCAGCCGCTGTAACGATTCTTAAAGGAACGATTCTTGAGCCGCGGGTTTCTTTTGGAGCGCGCTGCGGAACCTGGATTAATGCGCTGCGCGGCCACCACTGGGCCAAAAACATTTTGCTTTTTCTGCCGCTTGCGCTCTCCCACAACCTTACTGTAGGCCCTATTATCCGAACTTTATTAGGTTTTGCGCTGTACGGCTTGTGCGCATCAGGGCTTTACATTCTCAATGATCTGCTCGATCTTCACTCTGATCGGGAGCACCCGTGGAAGAAAGAGCGTCCGTTTGCTGCCGGGGATATTTCAATTCCTGAGGGCTTAGCCGTGTCATTCGTGTTGCTCTTTTCCGCGTTAGCACTAGGGTTTGCGCTCAGCGGGAAATTCGGACTTGCGCTGCTTGGCTATGCAACACTGACGATGGTCTATTCACTCTACCTTAAGAAGATTGCGCTGCTTGACGTATTTGTTCTTTCTAGCTTCTACAGTTTTCGTATTCTTGCTGGAGCATTAATTTCGGCTACTCCATTATCACAGTGGTTCCTGGCATTTTCGATGTTCTTCTTTCTTAGTCTGGCAATGGCTAAGCGTTACTCCGAGTTACTACATGCCAGTGACTTAGTTAAGGCTGGCAACTCAGGACGCGGGTATCGAACTGGCGACCGCGAACTTTTGCTTTCCCTGGGCGTCGGAAGTAGTTTTTCCGCTGTGGTGATTTTTAGTTTGTATGTGCATAGTCAGGATGTTCTTGTGCTTTACTCTTCGCCGGACTTTTTATTTATGTTGTGCCCCATCGTGTTGTATTGGCTCAGCAGGACTTGGCTGATGGCGCACCGTGGGGAATTAAAGGAAGATCCGGTTACGCTGGCTATACGCGATCCTGTAAGTTATGGAGTGGCATTGGCTTGCGGGTTAGTCATTGCCGCGAGCATGACCCAACTCAACTGGTAAGTTCCACAATTCTCATGGATGTTCACTCCCGCTCTCGAACTTGAAGGTCACGATATTAATATGTCTGGTCAGTCTGCCGTAATCTTACGCAAACAATCCGCAGCCATTATTCCTACGAAACAAGTCTTCTCCTGGGGACGCTACCCGACGACCGCACACCGATTTGTTCACCGACCTTCGTGGAACGACCAGGTGCCCGGAATTATGCATGACGCCGCGGATGGATCGCTTCTGCCTTATGGATTGGGACGCAGCTACGGCGATTCTTGCCTCAACGATGGACGAGAATTGGTTGATTGCCGCCGGCTTAATCGCATTCTTGGTTTCGACGAATCGAGTGGGATGGTTCGTTGCGAAAGCGGAGTTAGTCTATCCGACCTTATCGACGTCTTTCTTCCAAAGGGCTGGTTTCTTCCAGTTACTCCTGGGACGCGCTTTGTAACGGTCGGCGGGGCAATTGCAAATGATGTTCATGGCAAGAATCATCATCGCGCGGGAACTTTTGGGGCCCACGTTCGGCAAATTGCATTGCATCGCTCGCACGATGGTCTTGTGATCTGCAACGCTGAACAAAATTCTGACATGCTGCGCGCTACCATCGGCGGACTGGGTTTGACCGGGGTAATTGCGTGGGCGGATATCCAATTGAAGCGCGTTGCTGGTCCATGGATCGATGCTGAACTCGTGCCTTTCGATTCGCTCGCTTCCTTCTTTGATCTCAGCCGGGAGAGCGACGGGCGTTTCGAATATACGGTGGCATGGATTGACTGTTTTGCCGGGAAAAACCTGCGGGGCATTTTCTTTCGGGGCAATCATGCGACGGAGGGCGGCGAAAAAGTTCGCCGGAAGCACGGACCGACATTGCCCTTTGCGCTTCCGGGATGGCTGCTTAATCGGTATTCCATTAAAGCTTTTAATGCAGCTTACTATAAGATGCACTCGGCGCGGAAGGGCGCGTCGGTTGTGCCTTACGATTCATTTTTCTATCCGCTCGATTCTATTGGGCGGTGGAATCTGCTCTACGGTCGGAAAGGCTTTTTGCAATATCAGTGTGTGATTCCCGAAAACAATGTCGAAGCAGTCGGGGAGTTGCTTGAGCGCATCGCCCGCTCTGGCATGGGTTCGTTTCTGGGAGTGTTGAAGCAGTTTGGTGCTGCTCCGGCGGCGGGAATGCTTTCTTTTCCACGGCCGGGAATTACCGTTGCACTCGATTTTGCCATGCGGGGCGAACCAACGCTTTCGCTTATGCGATCGCTCGATGAAGTTGTTGAGAACGGCGGCGGAGCGCTCTATCCCGCTAAAGACGCGCGGATGAGTGCGGCGCTGTTTGAGGCTTCGTTTCCGCGCTGGAGAGCGTTCGTTCCCTATATCGAACCGAAGATGTCGTCTTCATTCTGGCGGCGCGTGACAGGAGCGCAATAAATATGCAAACGACTATGACAGATGCGCCAGCAAGTTATTTGAACCAGGCCACTTCGGGAGCAGGCGCTATGAAGAAGATTGTCGTGCTGGGAGCGACATCCGGCATTGCGCTTGAAGTGCAGCGGCAGTTAGCGGGACGACGGTGCGAGTTACTTCTTGTCGCTCGGTCGGCCGAACGTCTTACTGAGCTACAGGCTGACTTATCTATTCGAGGAGCCCAGAAGGTGTTGGCTTATGCGGCTGACTTATCTGCTGTGCAGCATCATGCCGCGATTGTTGACTTCGTCCGGCGGCAATTTGCTGACTTTGATACTGTGCTGCTGGCTTATGGTTCCATGCAAGATCAAAAGAATTCGGAAGCGTCGGTTGACGTTATGCTGGAGGAGTTACGAGTTAACTTCGTGAGCGCTTGCGCGATCCTGAGTCTGTTTGCCGCTGATTTGGAACAACGGCGGACTGGGTGCATCGCCGCGATCACGTCAGTCGCGGGAGATCGGGGGCGGCGATCTAACTATGTTTATGGCTCTGCTAAAGGGGCGCTTTCGCTCTTCCTGCAAGGGCTACGCAGTCGTCTTCATCCGGCTGGAGTTCGCGTCATCACTATTAAGCCGGGCCCGGTACAAACTGCGATGACGGATCGTATGGCGAACGCCGCGCGATTTGCCGATACGGAGTTGGTGGCTCGCGACATTGTTCGCGCGCTGGAACGGCGGTCGCCTGACGTGGTTTACACGCCGAAGATGTGGCGCTACGTTATGACGGCGGTGGAGCATATTCCGGAAGTTATTTTTAAGCGACTGGCGTTTTAGATCGCGGCTAAATGCATAGGTCCTTCGCTTTGCTCAGGATGACAATTTGTCTATTGCGGCCAACTCATTCTGCAACGCATTGTCTAATGCAAAACGAAAAAAGGGCCGCATCGCTGCGGCCCTTAATCGTGGATAATGTCAGCGGCTAAAGCCGCCAGTTATTTGCTGGACTCACGGCGCGGCTGAAGCCGCGCCCCTTCAAAGCCACCCGGCACAACTTCAAAGCCGCTGCGGCGCGGCTTGGGCGCCCCCGTTCAAAAATGCCGCTTCAAAGCCGCGCCCTTTCAAAACTGCGTTAAAAGCTGCCACTTCAAGCTAGATCCTTAGACGGGGCGAGCCCCGTCTCTACGGGGTGATTAACGTCTGCCTCGGCCACCGCCGCCGCCGCTGGAATGGCCGCCGCCGTGACCTCCGGAACCGCCGCCTGGGCCGCGTCCGGGACCGCCGCGTCCGCGACGACGACGATTCCTATCGCCGGATCCCCCGCCGGGACGGCCTTCCCGTCCTTCGCGTCCACCTTCGGGGCGTCCTGCGCCAGCTTCCACTGAGGCGACTACTCCATCTACGCGGTTGAAGTTTGGTTCGTCGTCGGCATCGAAATCGGCTCCGCCTTCGATTACCGCGGTTGGAGTGCCTTGCGGCGCGCTTCGCGCTACGGACGGTGGGGCTGCATTTTCGCCTTGTCCTTGTCCTTGGTCTTCGCCGCCTTCCGGAGGTGGAGGCGCGCCGCCCATTTTCGCGCGCTGCTCTTTCAAGATGGCTTTGCGCGACAGCTTGATGCGGTTGCCTTCCACGGCCAGAACTTTTACCAGGACCTGATCGCCTTCTTTCAGTTCATCGCGAACATCTTTGATGCGATGTTCGGCGACTTCGCTGATGTGGAGCAATCCGTCGAGGCCGGGAAGAATTTCTACGAAGGCTCCGAAGTCGGCCAAGCGGCTGACCTTGCCCAGATAGGTCTTCCCTACTTCCGCGGACGCCGTGAGGTCGCGAATAATCTGGAGTGCTTTGTTCGCCGACACTTCATCGTTCGACGCGACGTTGACCTTGCCGGAATCTTCGACGTCGATCTTTACGCCAGTCTGCTCGATGATGCTGCGAATCATTTTGCCACCAGGCCCAATCACGTCGCGAATCTTGTCGACCGGAATCTGCAGGGTGTAGATACGCGGAGCGTGGGTCGAAACTTTTTCGCGGGCTTGGGTGATGACCTCGTCCATTTTTCCGAGGATGAACAATCGGCCGCGCTGCGCCTGGGCCAACGCCTCGCGCATAATCTGCGAGGTGATGCCTGCGACCTTAATGTCCATCTGTAGCGCGGTGATGCCGTCTTTCGTTCCGGCAACTTTGAAATCCATGTCGCCGTAGTGATCTTCGGCGCCGGCGATGTCGGTGAGGATGGCGTACTTTTCGCCTTCTTTCACCAAGCCCATCGCAACTCCAGCTACCGGGGCCTTCAACGGGACGCCTGCATCCATGAGTGCGATTGATGCGCCGCAGATGGTGGCCATCGAGGACGAGCCGTTCGATTCGAGAATGTCAGAGACGACGCGCATGGCGTAGGGCCAGTCATCCAGGCTGGGAAGAACAGCTGAAACGGCGCGCTCGGCTAATGCTCCGTGGCCGATCTCACGGCGTCCAGCGCCACGCATGAAGCCGACTTCTCCTACGGAGAATGGCGGGAAGTTGTAGTGCAACATGAAGCGTTTCTTGGCTTCGCCTTCGAAGCCTTCGAGGCGCTGCATGTCGTCGCTGGTACCGAGGGTAGTGGTGACTAACGCCTGAGTCTCGCCGCGAGTAAAGATTGCGCTGCCGTGAACGCGGGGCAGGACGCCGGCTTCGATCCAGATTTCGCGAATCTGGTCGAACTCGCGTCCATCGGGGCGGCGCTTGTGATCGATGACCTGATCGCGGAAGATACGCTCGCGCATCTTCTCGTAATATTCTTTCAGCTTCGCTTTGCCCTCGGCGTCTTCCGCGGGTATAGCTTCGAGCAATTCCTTTTCCAGCGAGCGGACTAACTCGTGGCTCTCGGCTTTCGGGTGCTTCTCGGTGTCGAGCGCTTCTGAGAGGCGACGGCCGATCTGCTTTTCCAAACCCTTGAAGTACGTCTCGTCGACTTCAGGTGCAGTGACTTTGCGTTTCGGCTTGCCGGCTTTGCTGCGCAATTCATTGATGGCGGCGCAAATCTTTTTGATTTCGGTGTGTGCGAATTCGATGGCGTCTACCACCGTCTCCTCTTTTACTTCTTTCGCGCCCGATTCGATCATGACGATGGCATCGGCGGTGCCGACGACCATGATGTTCAGCAGGCCATCGCGCATTTCGGCGTAAGTGGGATTGGCCATGAAGCGGCCATCCACGAGGCCGACGCGCACGGCGCCGATGGGGCCTAGAAACGGAATGTCGGAGAGAGTCAATGCGGCGGAGGCGGCGTTGATGCCGATGACATCGGGATCGTTGTCGGTGTCGGCGGAGAGGACGAAGGCGATGACCTGGGTCTCGCACTTGAAGCCATCGGCGAACATCGGGCGGATGGGGCGATCGATCTGGCGGCTGGTGAGCACTTCACGCTCGCTCATGCGGCCTTCGCGCTTGATGAAGCCGCCGGGGATGCGTCCGCCAGCGTAGGTGTATTCGCGGTAGTCGACGGTCAGCGGGAAAAAGTCGATGCCGGTGCGGGGCTCGGGATTGGCGGTGGCGGCGGCTAAGACTACGTTGTCGCCAAAGCGCACGACGGCCGATCCGCCAGCTTGTTTCGCTAATTTTCCGGTTTCGAAGGAGAGTTGTTTTCCGCCTACGATATCGACGGAAACTTTTGTGGCTTCAGGCTTCATAGATGATCATCCTTTTGTGATGGCAGGAGGGCATGCGCTCGGGCGCGGAGTACGCGTGGGCAGGCGGATGCCAGGCGGCGGTTGGGAACGCACTTTGCTAAGGCTCTCGGATGTATTGGGACCGGCCCCACACGGAGCCGGTCGCGCTATTATTTGCGGATGCCGAGCTTGGAAATAACGGTTTTATACCGTTCCGAGTCGTACTTCTTCAGGTAGTCGAGTAGGCTTCGGCGCCGGCTCACCATCATGAGAAGTCCGCGGCGCGAGCCGTGGTCTTTCTGGTGCGTTTTGAAGTGTTCCGTCAACTGACCGATGCGTTCACTCAGCAGAGCGATCTGGACTTCAGGACTTCCTGTATCGGTAGCGTGCGTGCGATACGTGTCAACGACGGTTTGCTTTTGCTCTCTGGCTAGCACTTACCTGTTGCACTCCTGTCTCTTCTCGTTTTCGTAACGTGTTCGATGGTAACACGCGGGTGATGAGGGTGGCAAACAATCGCCGGGGAGAGTTTTGGGATGGTGCGGAGAGAAAAATCGTTTACCACCAAGGGCACTAAGGTTCACTAAGGAAAGCTCTATGCACGGAAAACTCTATGGACGAAATGCGTGTTATGAGGGCTTGATAGAAAAACTTTGGCGGATGACTGCAAAGAGCGCATGTGCGCTGCAACTGGTTCAAGGTTATACTAGAAATAATTCATCATTCGAGGAACATTCTAGAAACAACGGCTGGGCTCGAAAGAATGTCTTTGTAGCCCGCAATAATAATAATAACGGGGGGATTGTGAATGCCACGAGGCCGATCGACTTTTACCAAACGTCAGAAAGAGCAGGCGCGCCAGCAAAAACAGCGCGATAAAAACGAGAAGAAAACGCAACGGAAGCAGGACCAACCGGAAGGCGTTGTGGTTAATGAGGAAGAAGAATTGCGTCAGATGCGCGAACATGCCGCCGAACAGGCTGCATTGTTTGGTATCGGCAGCGATGACGACGAACCTGAACCTGTTGATTTATTCCCGCCCCACAAGCAAGTCAGCCGCTAATTAGAATCGCCGGAGCTTGCACTCCGGCGATGCCAGTTTTAGCCCACTAAAAAATCTATTTCATAGAGGGACGGGCGCGGACGCCCGTCGCTCCACTTTCTAGACAAATACTTCGCCTGGCAATTTGGTTAAGGTGCGGGAGGCCAGAGTGTTTGCTATGAATCTTTTGGGCTGCTCGCTGGCGGAATTTTTTACTTGTTTGCGTTCGATGCGTAGTCTTAGGGCCCGCTCGATACTTCGCAGATCCATATTTTCGGCTGCGGAGAATAGCGTTGAGGCGCGTCCCTGCAAGCCAGCGCGTCCAGTGCGGCCTACTCGGTGGATGAAATCTTCCGCCATCTTCGGCAAGTCGTAGTTGATGACGTGGGCTACATCGTCGACGTGCAAGCCGCGCGATGCAACGTCGGTTGCGACCAGCACTTGATATCGGCCTTCTTGAAATCCGCTCAGGGCGCCGTTGCGCTGCGATTGCGTGCGATCGCCGTGAATCATGGCGACCGAAAAGCCATCCCGTTCCAGATCTTTCGCCAGCCTTTGAGTGCCGCGCTTGGTGCGGGTAAAGATCAGCGTCTGTCCTTTTTCCGCATAGAGCAGCTGACGCAATACGTCGAGCTTTTCGGAGGGACGAACTTCGTAGGCTTCGAGCTGTACGCTCTCCGCGGGCTTCAGTGTTGAACCGAGCGCTACGCGAACCGGATCACGCGTGTAATCACTTACTAGCGAAGCGACTGATTGCTCCATGGTGGCGGAGTAGCAGAGCGTCTGGCGGCGCTGCGGCAGAATCTGCAGAATGCGCCGGATGGCGGGAAGAAAACCCATATCCAGCATGCGATCGGCTTCGTCAAGGACGAGGATTTTGACGTTGCGCAAATCGGCGAATTTACGGGTGATGAAATCCTGCAAGCGGCCAGGAGTGGCGATTACAAATTCGCATCCGGAACGCAGGCTGTGGATCTGGGATTTTTCGGCTACGCCGCCGATTACCAGCGCTGCTTTTGGCAGGTTCTTCTCGCGCAGTTGTTCGTACTGCTGGTGGACCTGCATAGCCAATTCGCGGGTGGGCAAAAGCACCAGGGCACGAACGCCCTTTGCGGCTTCTTTCCTGGACGATTCGGCGCGAAGCATCTCGATGATTGGAATCAGGAACGCGAGAGTCTTGCCGGTGCCGGTCTGGGCCGTGCCGATCACGTCCTTGCCTTCAAGGGCAGGAGCGATACCGCGGGCCTGGATGGGGGTAAGGGTAATAAATTGAGCTGCCGCCAGCCTCTGCTGCAAAGAAGCAGATAGGGGCAGTTCTGTAAATGTGGTCATTCGATTGTGTTCTTTCTGGAGGGGCCTAATGTCAGTATCTCGGACTTGCAGGAAGTTCTCAGTTCCCGGTTCTCAGTTCTCAGAGGGACCCCGGAAATAAGCAGGGATCGGCTGAATACTGAAAATTAAGAACTGGCAACTGAGAACTTAAACAGTTATCGAGAGTTCGCACTGCCGCTCGCAATTAAATTGGCGCTGGAACCGAACGGCGGGCAGGAGAGGCGGAGGTGATGCGGATCCAACAGGATCCCCGCTTAACGAGCAAACCGTAGCAAAAGCGTTAATAGCAGTATAGCAGATGCAGGGTCGAGATGGGGTTACGTTGGGTTATAGCAGAGCGCAACCTGTTAACCAGCCGTGCACCTGGTTCGTGTGTAGCGCGGGCGCCCTCGCCCGCGTCTCAGCGCACTGAAACGCTACCCCTGAGAACCACTACCGAGGCCGCTGGCAACTCATAGCTTGCGTCTTTCGTTCCATTCTGCTCCGAGCGCACAATGGGCCCGTCCGGATCAGCCGTGCCATTCGTATAGGCAACAATCGTCCGCGCGCCCGCTTGTTCGGCATGGGCCATGAAGCGGGTTCGGGGAGGGTTCCATTTGTATTGAGCGCTGCCGAAGGTTGCGATCTCGACTGGACCGGCGAAGCCAACCGACGAATCAGGCTTTCCATATGCCTTGCCTTCAGCTGCGCCGTGAAATGCAATGCGAACCTGATGACCATTCTCCTGGTCGCGATTCACTATCATCAGCGACCATTCTCCACCGGGATGCTTCAATGCGTACGCGGTGACCAAGTCGCGGCCGGCTCCGTCTTCGATGTCGGACTTCGCGGAATAGACCTGATGCTCTTCACCTGTAGGCTGCGCCCACTCCAGATTGATGAGTTGCGCTACGAAGAATTGCGCCAGCGGCTGCTGAATTTTGTAGGACGCGTCCACCGTGAACATGCCGAATGTTCCGGGAGAGCTGTTGCATCCCGGCTCCATCTGTAGCGGCAGGGAGTGGAAGTAGTAAACGCCCTTGGCACCTGCGTCGAGCAACGATCCGATGTAGTCGGCCAGCCACAGACCGGAGAAAACATCCTGATAAGTTTCGCTGGCGGCGGAAGAGAGATTGCCCTCCGTGATCAACATGGGCACATCGGCGGGAACTCCGTCTTCGCGCCACGTTTGAATGATGTGGCGCATGAGTTCGGGCTCGTCGTATAGAGAGCTCCACGGAATTCTGCAAGGATCGTACGGATAGTGCTCGAAGGAGAAAAAGGCGAGGTCCTTCATGCGTCCGTGCTGCTTCAGATAGTCGATGAAGCGCACTGTCCACGACACGCGGCCGCTGGCGTCGGGCCAGACTTCGATGTCTTTGTTTACTCCTTGAAAAGATGGGCCGCCGAGTTTGAGCGTGGGATCGAGGCGATGGAGCGCGGTCGCCCATTGCAGATAAAGCGCGGCATAATCTTCGGGCAGCATGTATTGTCCGTCGGCCTCCTCGCCCATTTCGACGTAGGAGATGGGATAGTGGCGATGCTCGAGGTAGGCGATCTCGGCTACGGCGTTGTCGGGAGTGTCATAGAGCAGCGCAACCGGAATCATGGCGGGCAATCCGCGAGTGACGCCGCTGGTATAGAAAAGGTCGAATCCGACTTGGGCCTGGCGCGTCGATTCCAGATTCGCAGAGGTGTGCCATGGATCGACGGATGAGCAGTATGTTGTTGTCTGCTCCTGATCGGAGGTGTGGCGGATGGAGTCGTGGAACTCGGCGCCGCCGCTACTTCTTTCAGTAGTGGTTCCCAGGTAGAGTTCGCGGATCGCGTAGCCGACGCAGTTGCGCGGATCGCCGGGCCCATCGGCGTCGCAGGTGTTGGAAGACTCGGTCATCCAAATACGAATGAAGCGCACGATAACTGGAGCGTTGACCAGGCGCAGAGTTTCGGTGCGGCCCTTGCCAGCAATAACAGCGCCCTGCTGAAAAGTTTGCCAGACGCCGCGAGTGGGCAATTTGATGGGATCGTCGCCGGTCCAATATTGGACAACATAGTGCGTCGCATAAGGCTCGGCCCACGCGATGCGAATGCTGTCGACGGGCTGAGGCTGTGCCAGATCGAGTACGATCCACTGGGGATGAAGTGCGTCACTTTCGCCCGTGAAATGCTGGGTGAGATACGGATTGCTCTTCCAGAAGGTGTTCACATCGCCGTCGGTAAGGCGCGAGAAGCCGCTGTTGTCGGTGCCGTCGTTGCGAGTGAATCCGCGACGGGGCAGCGCGTAGCCGTAGGAGTAGCGAAGGTTCTCGGTGGGAACGGCGGAGCCGATGAAATAGCCCTT
>PLBX01000473.1:23854-26591 GCA_003135495.1 Acidobacteriaceae bacterium
CCGTCTGCCATCCCGAGGAGAGCGTTTGCTGCAACGAGGGCGGAAGCAAGTCTTTGTCAATGGCCTCGGCGGCGATGCGGTCGACACCGGCGCCCAAAGTCTCGCTCGGGACGAAGTGGTTGGTGGCATGGGAGGCGTCAACCGTAATGGTTTGGGCGGCGGCGAAGAACGGGGAAATCGCAACCAATACAAGAGCGGCGCCGAGTCTCTTCACGCGAATGCCTCCGGACAATGGTGAGTATTAAAACGATTGAATTATACGAATCAAGAGTGCTCGCAACCAGCGTTTTCGAAGATTCACGATCGCACGTTCCAGTTCATTGGACGTTGCACGTCGACACAAGTCCGGGCGCCGGGCGCTCCAATGCCAACTTCGAGTTCCCCTCATCGCGCAAAAAAAANNNNCTCCGTTTGGTGTGCCAACGCCGGTAACGTTGTCCCATCCTGGAGTAACAACGAGCGACGAATCGGTCCCAAAAGTAAGGTCGTACCACCGGGTTGAGCTACCGTGGTACAGCGCACTTAAAAACTTGGTAGTGTTCTCAAGGGGCTGGGCCAAAGTAGATGCACTTTCGACCGTCGTAGACGTCGGGGAATTATAAATCGTTCCATGAACGTCGTAACTGCTGGTAACCGGCTTAACGTCGGTTATAGAGCCGGCAGGCAACGAATAGACCAGCGCTGCCGCCTGTCCGAGGGGAGCAGCGCTACCCGCTGCTTGATTTGCAATCGCCCAAAGACCGGAGAACGCCGGCGTCGCCAAACTCGTCCCGCCAATTACCTCGAGGTAGGTCGTGCCGCTGATGGTCTCGATCACATTCACACCGGTATAAGGATCCGCGATATAAGAAAGATCCGGAACCTGACGGTACGAACTCCCCAAGCTGCTTTGGAAAGCCGGCGCAGGCCAAATCGCGCTGGTTCCTCCACCTGCTCCATAGATAAACCCTAAATGGAGTGGCGGATCGTAGGGTGGGTTGGGATCCGGATAAGTGAGGCGGGTTTCATTGTTTCCCCAGCCCGTCTGGAACTGGATGTGGTTCGTGCTATTGAGGAACAGGCTCGTGCCTCCCACACCTGTTGCCCATGGGGACGAGGCGGGCATAACGACGCTGGGAGGAACGTTGATCCCATAGTCGTTCAAAATAGTTTGCACGTTATCTCCCCAATCGCCAGACGCGAAATTGGCGGAAATGCCTAATGATGCAGCCAATTCGGTCATTGCGTATTCAGTATTAAGCACCGATTGACCTCCATAGAGCACGTCCAGGATCTCGAATCCAGCCCAGCTATTCGAAATCGTGTACCCTAAGTCGCCGTTCGCATAGGACGTAATGACCTCGGGATTCTCAATCGCCCAGAATTCCGCGATGTCCAGCGAGTTCGCGTCGGGAGCCACTACCAGCGCGATGTTTGCGCCGGGAGCCATGGCGTGAGCCCATTCGACATCGAGCGTGGTTTCAGTTGGCCAACTGCCACAAGCAGCACCGCATACGGCTGNNGCCTCCCGGATGGTAGATCTTGAAGTTCGTTGAGTTGAGATGGGGTAAGCCATAGGCAGACGAAAATGTATTCACGTCTTCGCGGATGGATGATGAACCATAGGCGTCGACGATGATTATCGTTTGACCGGCTCCATTTAAACCCTTGCTGTATAGAGGATTCAATCCGTAAGCCGTCTGCAATTGCGCGGGGATGTACCCGGGACAAGTGTTGGTCGCATCGGTTGCATATCGATAGCCGGTGTAGGTGGCTTTTGGATAGCCGCCGTTGGTCGTGAAATTTTCGGTTTGAACGCCGTTCAGACAAATATTTGAGGCGACAGCGCCACTAAGATCAGAGGAGGAAATCGGCTTTGCCGCGACCTGCTGTCCGGTCGCCGGATCGATCGCGCGCGTCAGCGTATTTCTAGGAGTAAAGTCACTCAAACCCTGGACCGTGTTAACCAACTGACCAATCGCGCCGGGAATAGATGCAGCACCGCTGCTGACGCGATGCGTCGCACCNNGGAGATAAGCGCTAACTTGTGCAGCCTCGGCTGCGGTCGGCGCGAACTGCGAATGATATTGCTCACGCGTCAGAAAGTGATGATAGGTCGCGGAGCCCGGCTGGTACATTTCTCGGACTAATTTATCGAACGCGGCTTGATTATGCGTTTTCAGCCACACAGTAACGGTGATTTGCTTGGAAGCATCTTCCGGACCAAGCGTCTGAGTATTGGGCACGGTGCGGCTGCTGGCTGACTGCGCAAACGCCGGAACGGCGAGCAGCAGAGCAACAAAGCTGGCGAGCACCACAGCGGGAGAGATCCTGCGAGGATTCAGTGACATTGATTGACACCTCCTGGAAGAACAACAATCAGTTTTACCCGCTTGCCGCGGGTTTTATTTGTCGGTGTAGGCCGGCTGGAACAAAGGAGGAGAATGGTGTTCTCTTGGCACAGATCGCCTGGATCCCCGAACGGCTAAATTGAAAGGGAGCAGACTTAGTAACAAACAGAGCACCACCGGTGCACACAGATTAAAACATATGTACGCCGCTTAAGAACAAGTGTCAACTCCTCNNGCAGATAAAAACGGAGGCAAAGGCAAATGATTTGCAACAAAGAGGCACAAAAGTGTCATGTGGCGAGAAGACCTGCCCAGAGCGGAAATCGAGTTAGTCGAGGCTGGAATCCTGCTCGGTTGCGAGGAATAAGTTCCCGAGGTCCGAGGCGAATCGGCTGAAAGCTCTTTGC
>PLBX01000473.1:26673-28450 GCA_003135495.1 Acidobacteriaceae bacterium
AATAATCATTCCATTAATGTCGTCGTGGCCGTAGCGCGATGAAGTGTCTCGCCGAAGCAATCGATGTGGGTTGGTCCGCAGTTGGAAGCAGTGATCTCCTTAAAATATCGAATTTATTAGGTTTGTNNCGCGAAGTTGGAGACGGCAACCTCCCCACCTCGGCTGCATCGAACCTAATGAGTGTGGTGGGATTCTGCCAGAGGTTGGGAGGGTTTCCGTCCGCCTGGAACGTGGCAAATTTCAGGACATCNNGTGGTCTAATGTAAATGTGCATCTCAGACAGGTAGTTTTCGAGCGCCTGAAACAGTTTTCGGGAGAGGATTTGCCGTGATCTGTCCTAAATGCGGTGAAAGCAATTCAGACCAGTATCGCTTTTGCGGGATGTGCGGCACCTTGCTGCAAGCTACACGTCAGAGCGCGCCGCTAGGCCGGCCTTCCGCATCCCCGTTCCCAGCCGCACCGGCGGCGGCGATTCCCCGATCGACGCCGGTTCCGAAGGCAGAGCCGGCACAGCGGGATTGGCCAGCGGAGCGAAACTCAGGTTTGAATCGAAGTCGAGATTCGAATCCTAATTTAGATCTTAATTTAGATCGGAAGATCGATCGTGAAGCGGAATCGCGGCGACCGCTAATCGAAAAAAATGCAGTTAGGCCAGCGGCAGATGTGGTGTTAAAGCCGGCAGAAAGATATGTGCCTCCGATCAGCGGACCGTCGATGCTGGGGTTAAATCAGCCGCTCACCGCGCAACCGGAAGAATTTGCCCCTCCCCAACCTCGTGACCGGGCGACTTTTGCCGAACGGTCTGGTGGCCGGCCGAGTCTTGATGACCGAGTTCACGAATCGCCGAGTCCTGGGCGGAGTGACTTCAATTCGAGAGAGTTCGATTCAGGCGAGTTCGATGACGTCAGCGGCGACTCTGTTCGCGAGCAGTCTTTCTCAGGCTTGGATTCTTATATTGAAGCCGAACAGAATAAAAGCGGGGCCGGCCGCGTGCTGCTGCTGGTAGTGCTGCTCGCGGCCTTGGGAGTAGCGGGGTGGTGGGCCTATAACAATTATGTTGGTCTCACGCAAAAGCGAAAAGCGGCATCGGATACGGCAGGAGTAATTGAAAGTCCATCCGAATCAGCATCGAGCAAAGCGGCCACGCCGGATGCGACACTGCCGCCCGCTTCGAGTGCGCCGAAACCGGCGACTCCCCCATCGTCGGACATAGCGGAAGGACCGTCGGAGAATGCGGGGTCCACGGCTGAGGCGACACCTCCTCCGGCGAATGCCGATGCTACACCGCCAAAAAATGTGGCGCCGCCGAAAGCTGCTGCGGCGCCGAAACCCGCGGCCGTAGCAAAAGCTCCAGCAGCAAGAAAAGTCACGCCGAAACGNNGCAAAGTCGTCACGAATGCCTGCGGCTGAGCCGGCCGATACCGGGGATGCGTCGTTCCGAAAGGCGGAAGCGTATCTTTACGGGCGGGGCGCGGCGCAAAACTGTGACGAGGCGATCAAGAATTTGAAAGAAGCGTCCGCGAAGTCAAACGCCAAAGCGCGAAGCACATTCGGAACGCTCTATGCCACCGGACACTGCGTGCCGCGCGATCTTCCAACATCGTATCTGTGGTTTGCAATGGCGCTGCGCGTGGACCCGAACAATCAGATTCTGGAGAAAGATTTGACCGCAGTCTGGAATCAGATGACGCCACCGGAGCGGCAAATGGCTGCACGGATGAAGCAGTAAGAAAGATTGAAATGGAGAGCCGGGAGTCCCCGCCCGGCGGACGGGCGA
>PLBX01000432.1 GCA_003135495.1 Acidobacteriaceae bacterium
GCGGTGCGGTGCCGCGTGCGCGAAGGATGACGTTTCGTAGTTGCCGTCATATCTTCCATCCGGTCATAAATAATTTTTACCGGACGTTCTGACTTCATCGCCAGCAGCGCCGCATGCGCCGCAATCATCGACGGATAATCTTCCTTGCCGCCGAAAGCCCCGCCCGTCTCCATTTGCACGATGCGAACCTTGTCCTCGGGCAGGCTGCATAACGCCATGAGCGCCTTGTGAACGTAATAAGGACACTGCAGCGAACCCCACACCGTGATGCCATGCTCGCGATCGAACGTGGCGATCATGCCGTTGTTTTCGATGTAAAGCTGCTCCTGCGCGCCCGTTCTGTACTCGCCTTCGACGATGTAATCGGCTTTAGCCCAAACGCCATCCACATCGCCTTTGTTTATCAAAAATGTTTTAAAAATATTGTCCGCTCCCCAGATAACCTGGGATTTCTCTTCGCTCTCTTCAATAGTGAAAATAGCCGGCAAGGGTTCGTACTCGATGGCAACAGCGCTGATCGCCTTGCGCAGCAGATTCGGATTCTCATGCGCCAGCAGTAGAATCGGCTCTTCGGAATGGTTGACTCTTCCATCCGCCAGGCAGGGCTGATCGTCCCCGATGAGAGCGATGCAATTCTTGCCCGCTATATCGCGCGCGGTAACGATGGCAAATTCGGTCCAGTCGATACTTGGGTCAAATGAGATTTTTTTGATTACCCCGCGTGGAATTTGACTGCGAACGGTCGCGCCATAAATTAGTCCGGGCAAAGTCATATCATCGACGTATCGCGCTGCGCCCGTAACTTTGTCGTGCCCTTCTTTGCGCGGAACCGACTTTCCAACCGACTTTTGAACGACCGTCTCTTGGCTCATACAGAATCCCGCCTAGCCCACCGCGTACTGCCGTTCACTAACCGCCACTTCCGCCTCTCGCCTCTCCAAAAAATTGCCCATCTCGGAATACCAGTTCTCCCCTCAGATATGTTGCCTTTACCGTGCCGCGAAGTTTTTTCCCCATGTATGGCGATATGGGATACCGATGATACAGCCGATCTTCCGTGACTGTGAACTCTGTTTCCGGTTCGAAGATAACCAAGTCGGCGTCGAACCCTTTTGCAATTTCACCCTTGCGAGCGTTGCAGCCTGCGAGTCGAGCTGGCGCTGCGCCCATCCAGCGCGCGATGTCGGTCAAGGTGAATCCACGCTTCGAAGCTTCAGTCCACATTACCGGCAGAGCCACTGAAAGACTCGCAATGCCTCCCCATGCGGTACCAAAATTTCCTTCTTCGAGTTTTTTCATTGCCGGCGGACAAGGCGAATGATCGCTAGCCACGAGATCGATGATCCCATCCCTCAAACCTTGCCACAGCTTTTCACGATTATCCCGCGAGCGAATCGGCGGTGCGCACTTGCATAACGTCGCACCATCGCCGATCTCTTCGGCGCAAAAATGTAAATAATGTGGACAAGTTTCAACACTAACGGGTAGCCCCTCCTCCCGAGCCGCTCGCAGCTGAGACAGCGCTTCGCTCGCCGAAAGATGGACTATGTGCAAGCGAAATTTGAACTCGCGGCACAGCGACAACAGCAATCGGATCGCCGCCAGTTCCGCCTCCGGAGGCCGCGATTGCAGATATGTGGCATACAGGTTCCAGTCAGCGTTTTGAGATTGCAAATCCCGAGTAGCTTTATCCACCGGTCCGGGAAGTTCGGCATGGACTAGTAGCGGCAAACCAGTTCGCGCTACATGCGGCAACGCAGCGCGTAGTTGCGCTTCCGTGACCATCGTAAAACCGTCAATGCCGGGATGCACCAGAAAACACTTGAAGCCCGCCACACCGGCGGATGCCAGAGCTTCAATGTCGCGTTGATTGTCACTGACCACGCCGCCCCAGGCTAACCAATCGACCCGGCAACGCTGCTGTGCGGCCTTGCGTTTGCCAGCGAGCGCAGCCACCGTGCTGGTCGCCGGCAAACAGTTGAGCGGCATATCAACCAGCGTCGTGTAACCGCCAGCCGCCGCCGCCCGAGTCCCCGTCTCAAACCCCTCCCACTCGCTGCGTCCAGGATCATTAATATGCACATGAGAATCGACCAGACCCGGAAGAATTGCCGCATCACCGAAATCGTGAACCGTAGCGCTCGAAGGTATCTCGTCAACGCCCACAATGCCTTCGATCTTTCCATCGCGCACTAAGACAGCGCCCGGTCGGACGCCATCCGGACCGACGATTCTGCGGGAAAAAAAAGTTTGCAATCCAAACATTCGTTAGATCTCGCCGAGAGTTTCTCCGCCAGGCCCCGAGCCTATCGCGCCCTGCCCGCTTTTTCAACCTTTCGGCAACCAGCAAATCAACAATGCGCGCGCCCTATCCCTGATCAAAACTTTGCGTACTCTTTACCTCCACTTTAATGCTGCTCGAATGGAGCGACGGGCGTCCTCGCCCGTCACTGCCCAGACCCCTGCCGTGAGACATATACTTCAACAGAGTCACCCGCTTTTATTTGCGGACTTACTCTGACTTGCACTGAAAGAAATTGAACAGAATAGCGAAATAGTGAATAGCGATTAAATGACGAAGCCACACAACAGTCACACGCAAGAAGCCTTCATGGCACGAGCCATCGAACTCTCCCTCGACAACGTTCGCTCCGGCCGCGGAGGTCCATTTGGCTGCGTCATTGTGAAAGACGGTGAGATCGTTGCCTCGGGCGTCAATCGAGTCACCGCCACTAATGACCCCACCGCTCACGCGGAAGTTGTGGCGATCCGCGAAGCCTGCCAGAAGCTTCGCTGCTTCGATCTTACCGGTTGCGACGTCTATACTTCCTGCGAACCATGTCCCATGTGCCTGGGCGCAATCTACTGGGCTCGAATCGGCAAAATCTATTTCGGCAATGTCGCCGCCGACGCTGCGAAAATCGGATTTGACGATTCCGCCATCTATGCAGAAATAACGATGCCACACGCGCAACGAGAGATTCCCATGATTCAAATGATGCGTGAAGACGCCCTGGCTGCATTTAAGGAATGGGAAAAGAATCCAGGCAAGATTCTTTACTGACGCGCTTATATACTAAAGCCGAATCAGCGGATCTCGTCTTAGCGAGCGATATCTCCGGCCCCATGGATTAACAATTGGAGACGTTCTAAATCATGCCCGTGGACAGCGGACCAACCGATACCAAACACGAAGACCTCCGAAGTCTTCGCATCGACCGCTCCTTGCGCGATGGAGGAGAACCATCTGGCTGGTCGCGACGCGTGATCCTCGGCGGAATCTCACTGGTTGGGCTTCTTGGCATATTCGCGCTGGCGTATCGCGGACTATCTTCCGCGACCCCGGAAGTCGAAGTAGTCCGAGCCGCAGCCCAGGGCAATGACATCGCCGGCAGCACCGTACTTTCGGCGAGCGGCTACATTGTCGCGCATCACAAAATTAGCGTGAATTCGAAGGTCACCGGCCGCGTGGCATGGATCGGCGTAGAAAAAGGCGACAAAGTAAAAGAAGGCCAAATTCTGGTGCGACTCGAAAATCAGGAATTCCGCGCCCAGTACGAACAGGCCCGCGGAGCAGTCGACAGCGCCAAAGCGCGACTGCTCCAATCTGAACACGGATCCCGTCCCGAGGAGATTCAACAAGCCGACCATAATCTCTCCGAGGCGCGGGCCACAGCAATGAATGACAAAATCAATCTTGACCGGGCGCGCGACCTTTTTGCCCAGGGAGTAGTTTCCAAACAAAGCATGGATGATGCGAGCGCCAAGTACGACGCCTCGCAACAGCGAATGAATTCGCTGGAGCAATCTTTTCAGTTGACGAAACTTGGCCCGCGCTCCGAGGAAGTTCTGCGCGCTCGCGGCGACTTGCTGCAAGCCGAAGGGCAGATGGCCTATGCCAAGGCTCAACTCGATGCGACCGTGATTCGAGCTCCCGTCAGCGGCACGATTCTGGAGCGCACCGCAGAAAAAGGTGAACTCGTGACCGCGCAATTCGCCAGCGGTGCCGAAGGCGGCCCGCGCGGATCCGTCGTCGCCCTCGCAGATCTCAACGACATTCAAGTAGAGCTTGATATCGCGCAAGACGACTTCGCAAAACTTTCTCCGAAGCAGGAGGGCATCGTAACTCTCGATGCATTCAAAGATCGCTCTTACAAGGGCGAGATCGCTGAAATGTCGCCCGAAGCCAACCGGCAAAAAGCCACTGTCCAGGTCAAGGTACAAATTCTGCAGCCAGACTCGTACTTGCGACCGGAGATGAATGCAACCGTGCAGTTCAAAGCCAAAGAAATCCCCGCCAACAAGAGCGGCAATCAACCAGCTTACGTCTTCGTTCCCACCGCGGCGTTACGCGACAAAGATGGAAAAAAATTTGTGCTCCTGGCTTTCAATGGCAAAGCCCTTCGCCGCGAAGTTCATATTGAAGGGCAACGCTCCGGTGGTTATATGGTTGACTCGCTGGTAGGTGGAGAAAACGTAATTACATCCGCTCCGGCTGATTTACAGGATGGACAAAAGATTCGAATCAAGGGGCAATCGTGAATACAACAACAACCACAACCGCATCGGCACACCCCACCGCAGGCAGCAGAGTTGTCCAGGCTCGCGGAGTAAGCAAGATTTTCAAACGCGACGCCTTCGAAGTAACCGCGCTCGATAACGTATCGATCGACATCGCAAGTGGAGAATTTCTGGCGCTGATGGGTCCTTCAGGCTCTGGTAAAACGACGCTCCTCAATATGATCGCCGCCATTGACCGCCCAACATCTGGCGAACTTCTTGTGATGGACGAAAATATTTTCCGCCTCAATGATTCGCAGTCCGCACGGTGGCGTAACACCCACGTCGGCTACGTTTTTCAGACCTTCAATCTGATCCCGGTGTTGACCGCATTCGAAAATGTCGAGTTGCCGTTATTGCTCACAAAAATGACGTCGCAGCAGCGCCGCGATCACGTGATGACCGCCCTCAAACTGGTCGGCCTCGAAGACCGCGTCCACCACTTGCCGAAGCAGCTTTCCGGGGGACAGGAGCAACGCGTGGCGATCGCGCGCGCCATCGTTAGCGACCCCACGTTGATTCTGGCCGACGAGCCTACCGGCGATCTTGATAGCAATTCGGCAACTGAAATCCTGGAAATCCTGAAGCGGCTGAATGAAAGTTTTAGTAAGACAATCGTGATGGTGACCCACGATCCTCACGCCGCCAGTTACGCCCACGTCACGCGCCATTTAGAAAAAGGCCGCCTGCTCGCCGCGTAACCGGTTTTCAGTCGTTTGCTTTTGGGTGGCGCAAGTATTGTTTGCTTTTGGGTGGCGCAGCGGTTCACCGCTGCGAAACTCCGCTCATCCGCTGACGGCTTTAGCCGCCGAGGTAACCGCTGCAAGAATTCAAACGGTCGCCCCGCGAGAAGCAACTGACTCTGACTCACTAATCCACTCCCATACCCTCCGGCCGCGCTCATTGCTAAGGCTCCGAACCTCGCCATAACTCACCAAACGATTTAAAACAGTTGTAACCGATGCGAGTGGGTCTTTGTGCCGCAACATAATCTCCGGCGCTTGCCGCTCAAGTTGCATACAAACCTCGCGCGCTCCCACCGGTCGATGGATTCCCATCAGAACTCTGCGGCATGCTTTGGTAAAGCCCGACTGGCGCCCATTTGGCTTGCGGCCCATTAATTCCAGCAAGTCATCGCCCAGCACGGAATCACCAAAAAGATCTGCCAGTCCGGCAATGGTCTGCTTCAGCGTGCCGATGCGCTTCATGATCTCCGAGCGTTGTACGAGCAATTGGAGAAGTTCTTCGTGCGCAGCCTTCACCACCTGTTGCGCCGAAATACTATTCTCTTGAACCCCAATCACGTGCAAGCCATCGCCGCTATTCTTCCCAACTTCCATGGTGCCTCTCCAGAGCTGACAGTAAAACTCTCGTCCGTTAAGTACGAAAAAAAAGCCCCCAAAGTTCCACTCAGAGGTTTTGTTATGAGTTGGACTTGTCCGCCGCAGAAAGGTTATCCAAGAAAAAGAGTACGTGTGGCGCGGACACTCCGTCCGCGGCCGTTAGCAGCATTCTAGAACTGCGCCCCTGGGTAGCATTCAGGGCCATGCACAAACAAGAGTGCCCGCGGCCCAGAATCTGCAACTAGCCCATCACAGTCGTATGCTCCGGCCGGATCTTGTAAAGCACCCGCACTTCTCCCGGCTGCGAGTATGGGTATTTATCGACTCCCATGTATTTCTTAGCCATCTTGTTGATGTGCTCGTCGGCGCCCTCCTCTGTAATCTCAACCACCGTGCCGCGAATCTCCAGATAGCGGTACGGATTGTCTGGATCGACAATGGCCAGCGCCACCCGCGGGTCTCGGCGCACATTGCGGTCTTTCTGCCGTCCGCGGGCCGAGTTGAAAATAACGTGTTGGCCGTCGAAGTCGCACCACACCGGCGTCACCTGCGGGCGTCCATCAGGCATCAGCGTCCCCAGGCTGGCGAACGCGCGCTTCTGAAAGAGATCTGCGTATTTTTCTGGAATAACCGTAGTGGCCATCGCTTGCTGTCTCCTATATATGATTTATTGCCGCTGTGCTTCAGATCGTCATCGATCGGATTGCGAATCATTGCAATCATTGCGAAATCAAAGATTGCCCAACCGATTATAGATGCCGAAGGCGCTAGGTGGCGCAACGCCATTTCCATTTTTCTTTTTGATGTCCTGTAGACTGGTAGTCTTTTCGGAGCATTCTTCGCCCATGCAAATCACGCCCATGCAAATCACGAGTATGCGAGGCAGCAGCATCAAGTTCATGAGTTCACCCCGCAGAGCGCCTCTACATAGGCCGCTGCTTGTACTGTTTTTTTGCTTGGTATTCTTATCGGCGACCGCTGTTCTCGCCCAGCCATCCTCCGGTCCGCCTCCGCCCACGATTGTCTTCATGACCGATTTCGGAATCCTCGACGACTCGGTGGCGCTCTGCAAGGGAGTCATGTACGGCATCGCTCCCAATCTCCGCATCGTCGACCTCACCCATCAAGTAAACGCATTTTCGATTCGAGACGGCGCCCTCTTTCTATTCGGCGCCAGTCCCTACTTCCCTTCCGGAACCGTATTTGTGTCCGTCGTCGATCCCGGCGTCGGCAGTTCGCGCAAGGCAGTCGTAGTGAAATCAAAGCGCGGCCAATTTTTCGTGCTGCCCGATAACGGCCTGATGACCATGGTCGAGGATCGCGACGGTATCGAAAGCATCCGTGAAATCACCAACCCTGACTGGATGGTGGGCTCCAAGATTTCCTCCACCTTCCACGGACGCGATATTTTTTCTCCCGTCGGCGCCCACATCGCGCGCGGCGACGACTGGACCAAAGTCGGCCCCGAAGTAGAGAAACTAGTCAGACTCGATCTGAAGCCCGCAGTCGTCGACGACAAAGGCCTGACCGGAGAAGTGATTGCCCTCGACGGTCCCTACGGCAATCTCATCACCAACATCAGCGCCGAAGATTTTCTGAAACTAGGCTATCAACAGGGCGATCGGCTGAAGGTCAAAATTGCCGCACATGAAATCGAGATGCCATTCGTGAGGACGTTCAGCGACGTCCCGCTGCAACAGCCATTACTCTTCATCGACTCCCGCGGAAGAGCCAGCTTCGCAATCAACCAGGGAAGCTTCGCGGCCGTGTACGCCACAGACCCTCCGCAACCAGTCTTCATCCTCCGCAAAAAAAATTAACTCTCCGTAGAGACGCGGCTTGCCGCGTCTCAGCTCGTGTGGCGCGGACACTCCTGTCCGCAGCCCTTAGCCCGCTTCCCGCAACTCCCCCGCAATCCTCGGCAACACAGCTTTCAACAGCGCAATAAATTGTCCCGTAACTCTGCGCCCCACCTCCAGCACTTCGTTGTGATCCAGCGCCTTGTCAAGAATCCCAGCAGCCATGTTCGTCACGCACGAAATTGCCAGTACATCCATTCCCATATGCCGCGCCGCAATTGCTTCGGGCACCGTCGACATCCCCACCAGATCGGCGCCAATCGTGCGCAGATATCGAATCTCCGCCGG
>PLBX01000588.1 GCA_003135495.1 Acidobacteriaceae bacterium
CTACGACGGAGATCGTCCGAACCGATCTCGATCAATCTTGTTCTTCGTACTCATCCACTTGCTCAGGGAACAGCTCACCCCACACCTGCTTTCCGGGCTCTAAACACTCAGCCCCGATCAGCTTCTCCGAGGAGTTCTCGCGAGGGATGATCCAAACGACTCGAAACCGTGCTTGCTTGCGCCGGTATTGAATAACAATCTTATCGCCAACCTTGATCTCGCCTCGATAACCGCCCAGCTGCACACCATGATTGCTCACATCGAGAGTATGCGCGAGCTGGATAACTTCACTCCCAGAGAAAAAGAGTTGCACTGGCACGACGGCTTTGGTTCTTTTCGAACGCCGTTTTCCTTTGCTAGATAGAGGCATCTTCCACCCTCCAGGTTCAGACTCGCCACTTTTGCTAGGCGGAGGGATCGCGCATCCGCTGCTCGCAGTACGAATGGTCGACTCGGATTGGTATGCGCACTGATAACAATTACGCGGAACCGCTAAGCGGCCTGCCGTTTTGGCGCGACGGGCAATCCAGCGTTCTTCCATGCATCGAATCCGCCTTGAAGCGCCCACACATTCTTGTACCCGCGTTGCTGAAGTTTCAGCGCCAAACTGGCGCTGGAGCCTTCGTCCGGTCAAGTGCAGTACGCCACTATACGTTTGTCCTTGGGGATTTTGGAAAGGTTTTCTTCGAGCTTGTCCATCGGTAATCGGATCGCTTCTGGCAACATGCTATCTGACCCTGCCCAAGCCTGAGGATTACGAGTGTCGATCAGCACGAAGTCTTCTCCCGCTTCCATGCGCCTCTTCAGTTCATCAACGGTGATTCGCGGAGCGTCAGCCATAGAAACCTCCTAAATGGACTTGAATAGTAGATGCAAGCCGACCGTTTTTGGCTTTCGAAAGAAGAAGCAGCGTAGGTCTCTCACCATCCTAAACTCTCCGCTCGATGTCCGCTTCCATTCCCTGAATGGACAAAGGCCTCCCGCTCCAGTTGTCCCGAAAAACGAAGTATCACGTCTAATGCCGAGCACTCGCCTCTTGGGCGACTCACCCTCTACTGTCTCAGTCGCGAAAGTAGCATCGAGCGCTGTCCAAATCTATTAGGTGTTGGTACAGATAAGCTTTACCTTCGGAGTTAATGACTTTACGAAAGTTTAGGGACGATTTTGCGATGGGAATCGGTATTCTCGTGGCAGAAATGACTCGTCGTTTACAACTTCCTCAGGGTTCCTTCCGTCACACATTAGTGCCTTGATCACTATTGATCAGAATCATCCGGGTTTGCGAACTAAGGTATTCGTGACCGTCCAAAGGAGGTAGTTATGGGTGGTCACACTTTCCCAGGAATTCCTTGCACATTAGTGCAGCAAGCCGGTTGACCTACGNNGTCGATTTGTATGCGGATGAACACGGTAAGGCCGTGCACGAGGACTGTTACGTCAAGCGGTTATCAAGTGAGCACAGCAGTTCTTCCACCGCACCGACTGCGGGACGCTAGCCAGCAGCGTAAAGTGCCATGTCAGCCGCCGATTTCTTGCTAACGACGATTCTTAATGGGCGTTCCACATCTGCGCACCAGACGCCGATATGGGTTTGCAGCGGCCATGTTCAGCCGAAGCGTGCTCGTTCAATGCCCTAGCCGCCTGCGTGCGGCGGCTGCCGTTCTNNGTCACGTCAGACCGTGTGGATGTAAGTGTGGATGGTGGACTCGGAGTAGTTGCGGCGCCGTAACTCCTCAAGCATGATCTGGCGTAGGTGGGTCACAGAGAGTTCCTCCTCTGCGAAACAAACTAGCTCAGATCACCTTGACTGTCGGCCCAGCAACACGCGAAAGCGTCCGCCGCAACGCGGCTTCGTTCAAGTCGGCTTGTAGAAAGTGATCTCTGCACTTGGCATCGATCTGCACGGATTACGAGCTATTCGGAAACAATCCGTCCAACCAGGTGGCCGCTGCGATAGTTGACGAGTCCTGACTCACTGGCACTGAATGCCTTGATCCATGTCCAGGCTGGCGGAGAAAGCGGACGACACGCGCGAGGTTCTCGACGTGCGCGTCCTTCCAGATGCNNACGAGATGCCAGTCGTTGGCAAAGCCGTCTTCGCTGGAGTACTCGCACATGGGGGAGACGGCAATGCGGTTACGAAAAGAAATATCGCGGATTTGGAATGAGTCGAACAGGTTCATGGCTTATGGAGGGTACTGTCTACAGGATTGCCTTGTTTCGGTACGTCGCCATCACTTCTGCTTCTGTCTTCGCTTGGGGGTGGCGCAAATTCTCTGCGCGCTGCCCTTGTCGAGTTGCACCGGAGTCGCTACAAGTTCGCTGTCGCCACAGCTAGACCATCTGGTTGCCGAATAAACTGCTCTCTTGAGCCATCCACAGGGTAACCGCTGTCCTCAAGATCACGAACGAGCTCATCGTTGGAACCTGGATTCTCAAATAAACCAAGTTTTGCCATTTTGGCCTCCACCAATTTAATGCAGCGCCGGAGTCCTCGCTCGGGTTGTCTGTAGCATTGGGTGCCTACATTCTCTGCGCGCTACCGCTGTCGGGCTGCACCCTAGAAACCACAAGTCTGCCCTTTGCCGCAGATGGGTGGGTCTGGTTTTCGGATAGACTGCTCTCTTAAACCTTCCATAGATTTGCTCATTCCCTCTCGGAATACTGTGCAGAATGGCTCATTTCCGGACGCCCGGCGGAAGGGGAAAATTGGCGTACCAGCGCACCGGGATTATGCAAATGGACTGCTTCTTTGGAATACTCAGCGACGATAGCTTTTTCTGTCAGACCAGCCAAGAAACCGGGAATTCGCTCTGAGCTCTCCTAGACACGATTGGTACCGGCGGGACGGTTGCGGCTGTTCCTGAAAAGACAGCGGTATTCACACGAAATTCCAGACCCGCTATCGAGAACGTTTCGGCCATGCCCGCGAAAGTCTGTCCTTCGAGCCCGCAGGAAGTCTGTCACAGTGAACCGTAAAGAATCTAGCTTCTACTCAACTCTTGGCTTTTGGGACGAGTTCCACCGGCATGTGGCTCAGCTTGGCATAAATTCGGCTCCGTCGCAGCAGAGGCCACCAATCGTAAAGATAGATCTGCATCGGTCGCCACATGGCGACCCACCCGGCAATCGTAAGGCTCTCCCGCACGACGGCAGCCCAAGTGCCCGCCTCATGACCTAACAACATCTTGCTGAGAATTAGACATGCAGCCAAGAACAGCAGCCCGATAAAAAGACTGGTGCGTCCTTGTCTCAGGAGCCGCTTGAACTCCAAGTCAGTAATTTGGGCACGGTGAGCAAAGTGGTTGTGGACGGCCGTCCTGATCAGTTCTTTGGGGTCTTCGGCCGGCCACTGGTCCAAGTAAATGCGCAATTTGAGCGGAGCGTTAGGGGAGAATTCTTGGGCCCAGCTTACGATGAATTCTTCCGCGTCGTCGTCGAGATCCTTTTCAATGAACGGAGAAGGGTCCATCGAATTGAAGAGCTGGTTCATGTCGCGCAGTTTCACACTTATGCTGTGCGGATGCCCCCGGTCCGTAGCGGCAGTGTGTGACAATGAAAAACGCATGCGAAAATCTCTGCTATCTTCGGTTCTACAAAATACCAGCTCTGTGCACCAAAGGGGTGGTTCCCAGTTTCCTTCGAGGCGAAATTTCCATCACTGACTCGATGTTTCGTCTCGCCATCAGCGGTAAAATCAGAGTTACGAAATCGTTCTTCTCCTCCATGCCCCTTCGTAACGACTCACTTCTGGGGAATGCCTCGTCTTGCGACGAGATAAACTGCAAAGCTCCCCAGCCAATGACCACCTTCGTAGTGCTTGCCAGTCACCGCTGCAAGCCCAGCACGTCTGTGCTCCTTAGCAGCCGCCATGATCATCGGCAGGCGTTTGTCGCTTTTGGGCAGACCCGCAGCGATACCCTCCAGCATCCATGCTCGGCTGAGGTTGAGCCCATCCAAATGTGCCAGCTTGGGGTCACTGGGGTCGGTTGACACCACAGGCTCTAACCAAGCACCCTTTCTCGCCGGGGAAATCTGCTGCAGAAAAGTTCCTAGCCAGCGAGCAAACTTGCCGCTCGGCAGCACACGCCGCATCACGTCAGCTTATGTTTACGATGCAAGCCGAGGATACAATCGCGCACCAATGAAGACTAGGATGGTCGTGGTCACAAGGATAACAGCATAGTCGCGACTCAGGCCGAAGCTGCTCGTGCTGCCGGCAAGCATGAAAGTGCGCAGGGCATCGACGACATAGGTTAACGGATTTAGATGGGAAACGATCTTCAGCCAGCCGGGCATGATGGCGGTGGGGTAAATCGCGTTGCTCGCAAAGAACAGCGGCATAGTTAGCACCTGGCCGACTCCCATGAAGCGTTCGCGCGTCTTCACAATGCACGCGATGATGAGCGAAAACGTCGAGAACAGCGTCGCCGCGAGGACGACGATGACCAGCACGTTGAGGAGCGCGAGCGGGCTCCAATTCAGCTTCACCCCAAGAAGCAGCGAGAGACCGTAAACGACGACAGCCTGCGAGAGAGTGCGGATACCAGCGGAGAAGCCCTTGCCGAGCACCAGTGCCGCGCGCGGAGTGGGGCTGGCGAGGAATTTCTGCACAATGCCGAGGTCGCGCTCCCAGATGACGTTGATGCCGTAAAAAATGGCCACGAAGAGAACGCTTTGTGCCAGGATGCCGGGAGCAATGAAGTCCAGATAGGGAATGTTGCCCGTGTGCATCGCCCCGCTGCGTGAGAAAACTTCCCCGAAGATGAGCAGCCAAAGCGCAGGTTGCATCGCGCGGGTGACGAGCTCCGTGAAGTCGTGGCGCAGCTTGCGCAACTCAAACTCAGTGATGACGAACGTCTTCTCGATGAAGCTCGCTAAAGGGTGGATGAAAGTCGCAGTCATAGGGCCGGGCTAGCCAAGGCGCTGCGCCGTTGCACGTTCGGCGCCTATGTCGTGGAGGTTGCCGCCGGAATCAAGGGCGCT
>PLBX01000410.1 GCA_003135495.1 Acidobacteriaceae bacterium
CGCTTGCGCTCGGTGACGTCGATCACGGTGCCGACGAATTCAGCAAGATCGCCGGAGGGACTGAAAACGGGATGGCCTATTGTGTGGATGTCCCTGATCTCGCCGCCGGGATGAACGATTCGGTAATCGAACTCGAACCCCGTCTTTTCGCAGGCTGCTCTTTCGAGCTGTTCTATGCTCGTGGCTCGATCATCCGGGTGAAAGCGTTGATAGAATATTTCGACTGGCGGCAGACCTTGGTGCGGGTCAAAACCCAGGANNGTGTGACTGAGCCTCTGCGCTTCCGCTAAGTATGCCTCGCTCCTCCGAAACGTCCTCTCGGCCCGCTTGCGTTCAGTCACATCGATCACGGTTCCCACGAATTCAGTCAGGTCGCCGGAGGGGCTGAGAACGGGATGGCCTACCACGTGAATGTCTCTGATCTCGCCGCCGGGCTGAACGATTCGATAATCCATCTCGTAATCTGTTTTCGCACGCGCTGCTGTCTCGGAGGTTTCCATGACCTTGGCTTGATCATCTGGATGGATGCGTTGAAAAAACGTTTCGAATCGGGGCAGACCACCTTGCGGGTCAACACCCAGCACGCGGTAGCATTCTTCGGACAAGTACCTGATCTCGCCGGTGGCAGGGGACCATGCCCAACTGCCTGTGTGGCAGAGCCGCTGCGCTTCTGCTAGATATGCCTCTCTCTCCCGAAGCGCAACTTCTGCCTGTTTGCGCTCAGTAATGTCCATCATGGTGCACACGAATTGCTCCACATCCCCGGATGCGTTCAAAACAGGATGGCCCACAGTGTGAGTGTGCTTGACAGTGCCGTCCGCAAGAACGATTCGGTGTTCCACTTCGTAATCCGACTTTCCACTGATAGCTCGATCTTTTGCCTCCTGCACTTTGGCTCGATCCTCCGGATGCATGCGCTGCAGCCGGTCTTTCCAAGCTGACAGACCGTGTTTTGGATCAAAGCCATATATGCGATACCATTCCTCGGAGAGATACAAAGGGTCCCATCCTGGTACCCGCCAGGCTCCGCTCCCCGTATGCGTGAGCCTCTGCGCTTCTGATAAATATGCCTCTCTCTCCCGAAGCGTCTGTTCGGCCTGCTTCGCTGCGGTGATATCCGTCACCGCCCCGACAAATTCAAAGTCGCCCGAATCATCGTTGGTTGAGGGATGGCCCACGACTCGAACGTACTTCACCGAGTCATCCGGCATCAGCATTCGATGTTCAACATCAAAAGCCTTCCTGTTCTGTGCTGCTTGATTGAGTGTTTCTTGGACGAAATCTATGTCCTCAGGATGGGTTCGCTGCAATATGACTTTCACTGTGGGTTTGCGGGCTGGGTCGTATCCAAAAATTCGAAACGTTTCTTCTGACCAGACAATATCCCCACTGGAAACGCTCCAGCCGAAACTGCCGGCGTGACTCACTCTCTGCGCCTCTGCCAGATAGGTCTCACTTCGCAGCAGCGCCTTTTCGGCGCGCTCACGATGGAGCACCTCCTTTGTCAGTTCATTCTTTGTCAGTTCATTGTTGACGGCGGTCAGTTGGCTGGTCCGTTCTCCGACACGTTGCTCCAGTTCCTCATTCAGGCGCTTGATTCCAGCCTTCGCTTGCTTTTTCTGCGCCGGTTTATTTCTGATCATCCCCATTTGCAGCACCTTAAAGAGAGCGTCACACCCCGAGTCATCTGCGTGTCACTCCCCCGACAGGTGAGCGCCGTGTGTCAGCCGGTCGACAGACGGGCATGCGCCCTTTCGTGGGCACTGACACTAGAAAAAGAAGCGAGTAAACAGCGCAAATAGCTCGTCCTGCGTAGTTACTGCACGCTAAAGGCCTTTGGAATAGAACATGCTCAGGCTTTGAAAGGAGATTTAGATATGTCCACTACAACAAGAGACAAGACAGAAGCAACCCCGATCTCAGGGGTGACGGTCCCCGACAGTAAACTTGCTCGGGAAGCCACAGAGCTGGTGCGGGATACCGAGTCTCCCTTACTATTCAACCACTCGACTCGTGTGTATTATTTTGGCTCCCTTGCAGGAAAAAAGCGGGGATTAGAGTTTGATCCCGAGCCGCTTTACATTGGCGCGATGTTCCACGACATGGGATTGACGCCGCAGTATGGCAGTAAATCAGACCGCTTCGAAGTGGATGGTGCGAACTGTGCGCGAGCCTTCCTGCGCCAACACAATATCTCTCAGCAGGAAATCGACACTGTGTGGACAGCGATTGCACTCCACACTACTCCGGGAATTCCCCAGTACATGCACCCGGTGGTCGCGCTGTTGACCAACGGTGTCGAGATGGATGTCCTCGGAATCGCTTACTCGGAATTCTCCGACGCTGATCGCGAAGCTATCGTCGCCGCGTATCCGCGCACCAAGCACTTTAAAGAAGACATCATCCAGGCCTTTTACGACGGCATCCATCACAAGCCTGAGACGACTTTCGGCAATGTGAAGGCAGATGTGCTGGCGGACAAGGATCCAAAATTCCAGCGCATGAACTTCTGCAGTGTCATCCGCGGTTCGCAGTGGAAGGGCTAAAAAGTCGGCGCGCGTTCTGATTGGGACACCCCGCTGCATTCCAGCTCATCAACTCTGCAATAGAGATTCCAAGAGTGAGACTTCAAGACAAGAAGGCGCCGGAAATCAAGGTAGTGGGCTACTTTGAATTTTTATAGTTCGTGTCTGACAGGTCTCGGTCGATAGATTCAATTTTCTCTAGCGACCCTTGAAGGATGAACAGTTCCTCGCGAATCCGTTCAATGTGATCGATTATCTCGCCAATTGGTTTGGGTGGTTCGTTAAGGTGGGTCATGACGCGAAGAGATTACTCTTTTGTGGCGGAAAGGTCGGTACGCTAGCGGTCCTTCCCTCCGATCTTCACCCAGTGGTGTTGGAGTGCGGTAGGTCGTGCAAGCGGGGATGAATCAGGCCTCTATCCAAGTCACCTTGCTATTGGGCCGAGGGAAGCGCCGCAAGACCTGCCACTTCTTCCATCCGTCGCAACACTGCGGAGAAATCCTCCTCCTCACTTCCAGCCAATTCTTCGGAGTTTACGTAAAATGCGGCTTCCGTCGCCGGCATGCGAACCTGTTGTTTTGCCGCTGCGTTCAGAATCAACTGCAGGTCTTTATGCATCAGGCGCATTGGAAACTGCGGACTGTAGTCATTGATCGCGATCCTCGCCAGCTTCCCCACATGAGCCGGAGCGATCACGGCTGTCTTGGATAAGACTTCGAGCAGCCTTTTGCGATCAAGGCCAGTTTTTTCCCCAAGAACCACAGCCTCAGCGATCGCCTGCATGCCAAGACCCAACAGAGTGTTCACGACCAACTTCATGGTTGTCCCTGAGCCAGGACCACCCAGAAGAAAATATTGCTTGGCGATCGTCTGGAATATTGGTTCCGCGGCGCGGAACAAGCCTTCGTTGCCACCCACCAGTAGCGTCAGGATGCCTTGGTCCGCGGCGGGAGTGCTGCCTGAGATGGCGACATCCAGAACTTCGACGCCGACTTGGGCGCCGAGTTTGTGCAGTTCCCGTGAGCTCTCCGGAGAGATAGTGCTCATCTCAAGCACGACGGTTCCTGCCCTTGCTCCAGCAAAAACTCCCTCAGACCCGGTGTAGACGCTGCGAACGGCTTCATCATTGGTCAGGCACGAAAGAAGCACATCGGCAGTGCGCGCCAGTTCAAGAATATTCTTGGCAACGATGCCGCCGTGTGCAGTGATGGATTCTGCCTTGGAGGAATCCAAGTCATAGACGGCGAGTTGGTATCCATGATCGAGCAGGCGTTGTGCGATGCGGCTTCCCATGTTGCCCAAGCCAACGAATCCGAGCTTTACTTGATCTGCAGTAAGACGTTTCATAGTGTGGTCTCCGTTATTTCCTCAGTGTTGTATATCTCATCGAAAAAGACGATCCGCTGCGATTTTTCACCGCGATCCCACTAGCTCGGGAACGCCAGAAAGTTCTTCGAATTCTTCTTCGGCTAAGCGCAGTGAAGCCGCCGCAACATTCTGTTCCAAATGGTCGATCGAGGATGTCCCCGGAATGGGCAACATGATGGGCGATCGCTGCAAGAGCCAGGCGAGCGCGACCTGGGTGGGGCTAGCGCCATGCGCCTTGGCGATTCGGTTAAGAATTTCCCCGGCAACTCTGCCTGCTCCGAGCGGGAACCAAGGGATAAAAGCAATACCGTTTCTCTGACAATAACTAACTACGTAGTCCCATTCACGGTCGGCGAAGCTATAGCGGTTCTGCACAGAGGCGATGGGGACGATCTTGCGCGCTCGTTCGATGTGCTCTTGCGTGACGTTGGATAATGCGACCAGGCGAATCTTTCCTTCGTTTCGCAGCTCGGCCAGAGTTTCCACCGAGGCGTCGAAGGACACCACGGGGTCTGGAATGTGCAATTGGTAAACGTCGATGCGGTCCAGACGCAGTCTCTTGAGACTGCCTTCGACCGCGTTTCGAAGATGCGATGGAGTTGCGTCGTGGGTCCACTGATTCGGTCCGGGACGGTTCCAGCCTCCCTTGGTGGCAATCACAAGGTCCTTCGGATAGGGGAATAACGCCTCCGCAATCAACTCTTCACTCACATGCGGCCCGTACGAGTCGGCGGTATCGATGAAGTTGACGCCAAGTTCCACAGCACGCTGAAGGACCGCCAGCGCCCGCTTTCGATCCTTTGGCGGGCCCCAAATACCTTCTCCGGTTAGGCGCATGGATCCGAACCCGAGACGATGGACAGAAAGTTTTCCGCCCAGTGTGATATCCCCTGCCAATCGGGCAGAGACTTCTTTATCGTTCATAATTCACCTCCAACATTATTAATTTGAACTTCTTGTAACGCTGATTCTCACGGTGTTAACCCTTCAACTGCAAGGGCGCGCACTCCGCCGGAGTTTAGTACCTTGCCTTTGACCACGATCCCGGGAACTCCTATGCGATCGAGAACATTTTCCGGAAGCCGTATGCCATTCCGTTCGCTGAGCACTAGATAAATCTCTTCGCCCTGGTCCGGAATGAATACCAGAGGGCCACCGGCCGCCGCGCACAGCTTCGCACAGAAGGCATGATCGTAAGCGTGGGTGTGACCGCCCAGGTAACAATTCGCATCGGAGATTTCACCTCGAAGACTCACAACCTTTCCTGGAACCGCCTGTCCCACGAGCAGATCAATGTTCCCTTGCTTGGCCAATCTCCGCGCTTTTGCCGGGTCAAAGACGAGGGGCTGCACTTCCGTGAATGGCATCTTGTTCAGCTCCTTTCGATCTCCAAACTGGAAGGCGCACAATGCCAGAGCTGCGATCGAGCCGAGGCACGTCATCACCGACTTTCTACCTCGATGCTCTGTACGTAGCATTGTTCGTAACATTTGGGCTGGCATCGTTTCGCTCGCGCTCGCGCTGCTGGCTTTCGGCTCCCGTATAGCGGATGCGCCAAATGGAATTTGAGCCATCATCCGTCACCAGCAACGATCCGTCCTGAGCCTCGGTGACGCCGACAGGCCTTCCCCACACGTGTCCGTTGTCGACCACAAATCCGGTCAAGAAGTCTTCATACTCCCCGCTTGCTCTGGTTGTCTGGTGCAGAGGTATGCGAATCACTTCATATCCAGTGCGCACCGCTCGGTTCCACGAACCGTGCTCGGATGCGAAAATGTCTCCCTTATATTCGGCCGGGAACTGCGCACCTTCATAGAAAGTCATCTCAAGTGAAGCGTTGTGAGGCTGCAGCAGAACGTCGGGAACGATAACCTTCTCCCTTAACTCCGAATGTTTGCCCTCATGGCGCGGGTCCTGATGATCGCCGATATACCACCAAGGCCAACCGTAGAAGCCACCTTCCGCAACATGGGTGATGTAGTCGGGGACAAGGTTGTCTCCCAAGCCATCACGTTCGTTGACCGAGCACCATAACTCGCCGGTCCCGGGATTGATCGCCAGCCCGCCTCCGGCATTGCGGAGCCCGTACGCGTACACTTGCATGCCGGAGCCATCGGGATTGAACTCCAGGATGTCAGCTCGATTCTTTTCGTCGGGAGTGGTGTCGGGATCGTCGACATTCGATGCCGACCCAATTGCAACGAACATTTTCTTCCCGTCGGCCGTGAACTGTACGTCGCGAGTCCAGTGTCCACTGCCGTGAGGAAGGTTCACAACGTGCTGCGCTGGTCCGCTTGCCTTCAAGTCTCCGTTCTTATAGGGAAAGCGGACGACCTCGTCGGTGTCTCCGACATAAACCCATTGAGCGTTCTTTCCGGGAGGATAAATGGCAATACCATAGGGCTCGTTCAATCCTGTGGCAAAAGTTTCAGCCTGCATCGGTTTACCGTCGGCGGTTATTCCACGGAACACTTTAATTTTTCCACTGCTGCTCTCTGCCAGAAACAAATCGCCGTTGGGGCCGGTCCGGATCAATCTCGGATTATCAAGTCCAGTAGCGTATTGCTGCACGCTGAATCCAGCTGGGGCTTTCGGCCACGCGTCGGGGGGACGCGCCGCCAATTGAGGTCCATTGCTCGCTGACTCAGTGACGTATGGCGCCGGAAGATCCTGCGCCGTGATCTTGCGGACTTTTCCGGGCTGCTCATAGCGAAAGTCTGTGTTTGGGGGTTGCGGCGGCGGTGCGTTGGTCTTGACGGGTTTTACCTCGGCAGAAGGAGAGTCGTTCGTTGCTGCACTCGTGGAATTCTTGAGAGACTTCAAATAAGT
>PLBX01000248.1 GCA_003135495.1 Acidobacteriaceae bacterium
ACAGCGCCTTCGCTCTTATCGAGGGGCACCCTGACACTAACGAGAAGTGGTCCTCCCCTGGTTGTTATAATCGGAATCCGAGATGGGATGGGCTGGGCCCGTAGCTCAAGCGGATAGAGCATCGGATTTCTAATCCGAGGGTTGCAGGTTCGACTCCTGCCGGGCCTACCAAAAAGTACCAAGGTAATCGCACTTTCGTGCCATTTTCAAAGGTGGCAATAGATTATAGATTCCTAATTGAGCAGACTTCGGGGGAGGGCTGTTCGACGAGCGTCCCGTGACTCTTTATTGAGTTGGGGCGCTTTCGTTTTTTTGGGATTCATTTCTGATCCGCCCTGGCGTTAGTTCTGGTCGTCGATTCTTCCGCTTGCCACTCACGTCAAGGGTCAAAGTCAAAGTCAAAGTCAAAGACTTCACCACAGAGGACGCGGGGGATTCACAGAGGACACTGGGAAAGGCTTTATAGTGGCTCACGGTTCCTATTGCTTTTTTGGTTTGGGCTTCATCATTTCCCATTCTTCGTTTGTTAGGTCACGTCCTAGGGCAGTGAACTCGCCTGCGCCTTGGAGCCATTCGCCGCCGTCCATGGTGACGATTTCTCCGTTGATGTAGGAGGAGCCGTCGCTGACCAGGAAGGCGGCTAGATTGGCGAATTCTTCGGTGGTTCCGAAGCGAGCGAGAGGGATGCGCTTTTTGGCGGCCTCTGCCAGTTCGGGACGCGGGAGAAGGCGGGAGAATGCGCCTTCGGTGGGGATGGGGCCGGGGGCGATGGCGTTCATGCGGATGCCGCGATCTCCCCATTCGACGGCCAGGCTTCTGGTGAGGGCGTGGACTCCGGCTTTTGAAACGGCGGAGGGGACTACGTAGGCGGAGCCGGTGGTGGTGTAGGTGGTAGTGACGTTGAGGACTACGGCTTTGCGCTTCTCGGCGAGCCAGCGGCGTCCGCAGGACATGGTGGTGTGCAGCGTGCCCATCAGGACGATTCCGATTACGGATTGGAAGGCGCCGAGCGAGAGGTCTTCGGTGCGGGCCAGGAAATTTCCGGCGGCGTTGTTCATGAGGATGTCGAGGGGAGATTCGGCCCAGATTTTTTCAATCATCTTTTCTACGGCTGCGGGGTCGCGGACGTCGCATTGGTGGGAGTGGATTTTGGCGCCGGTGCGGCTTCGGAGTTCCTGTTCAGTGGCGGTTAGGACATCCTGGCGGCGGCCGCAGATGTGGACTTCAGCGCCTAGTTCGAGGAAGCGTTGTGCGGTGGCTTTGCCGAGGCCGGTGCCGCCTCCGGTGATTAGGGCGCGTTTGTTTTGGAGCAGGGTTTGTTGGAACATTGGTGACTCCGCAGCCCCTAAAGGGGCATGGTTATTGCGAGGTTATGGTATCGCTGAAGCGATACCCTGATACGGATCCTATAGCAGCATCGGTGCCGGCGGGGACGCCCGGCGCTCCACTGGCCAGGGTATCAAGATACTAGGCGAGTTGGGTTAGCGCCCATTTGGCGTGATCAGATATTAGCGGGTCGGGATCTTCGCTTAACTTTTTCAGGGTTGGTATGAATTTTTTGTTGGCGCTGTTGGCCATGGCTATGACTGCGTTTCGGCGTAGGCCGGAAAGTTTAGCGCGGCGGACTGGGGAGCCGCGGAATACGGTTTGAAATTCTTCGGGCTGCATTTCGGCTAGCCAGTCCAGATCGGGATTGACTAATTTTTCGCGAGGCTCGAATTCTGCGGCGGAGGTGATGGGAGATTTTCTATTCCAGGGGCAAACATCCTGGCAGATGTCGCAGCCGAAGACGTGGCGTCCCATGAGGGAGCGGAGGGCTGCGGGAATTTCGCCTCGTTTTTCGATGGTCAGGTAGGAGATGCAGAGGCGGGCGTCGAGTTCTCCGGGGGCGATGATAGCTTGCGTGGGGCAGGCGGCGATGCAGCGGGTGCAAGTGCCGCAACGGTCGGGGGCGGGCAGGTCGGCGGTCAGCGTAATTTTCGCAGGATGATTTTTAGTGGCCCTGCTCTGCGCGACATGGTCTTTCGCGCCGTCTTTTCCTGCTACATATTTTTCCGGTGCTTCATTCTTGGTGGCGTCTTTTTTTGTTACTTCGAGTTTCGTTACTTCGAGCGACGTCAGGATTACGCCTAGGAACAGCCATGATCCTAGCTGCTGGTTGATGATGCAGGTGTTTTTGGCGATCCATCCGATGCCGGCGTATTTGGCGTAGACGCGCTCGATGAGGGGGCCGGTGTCTACGTAAGAGCGGAGTTGGATGGGGTCATCAGTGCCGGGTGCCCAGTATCCCGTTTCAACCAGCAGAGCACGCAATGCATTTTCTGTGTCGCGAAGGCGGCGGAGCACGGAGTTGTGGTAGTCTTCGTGACCCCAGGCGTAGCGGGAGATCCAGCCTTGAGTTGCGTATGGAGTTGCATCGCTGTGCGATTTGCTCGCGGTAGCCGATTGATCTTTATTGTTACGGGGAAAACCATCAGCAACAAAACCGGCACGGACGAATGCGTCGGTCTCTACGTTAGTCGGATCGGTAGAGTAGGGGTGGGCGGTATTGTAGTTTAGGGCGCAGACGATCACGCTGCGGGCCCAGGGCGCGACTCGGGCGAGGGTTTCGCGTTTTAGTTCTCCGGCGTCGGTGCGGGCCTCCATGTATTTCATTTCTCCATGTTTCCCGTCGGCAATCCAGTTCGGAAACACTTGCAGCTCGTGAAAGTTGGAGACAGGAGCGATGCCGCAGAGATGGAATCCTGCGTCGATGGCGCATTGCTTGATGCGGGATGAAAGGTCGGAATGCACGTGGAGGTGTGAGTCGGCAGGCGGATTTTGCGCCTAGAAAAAGGCTACCACTTTCACCGGGTTTCTTTCACTGGACTTCTTTCACTGGACCTCGTTGGAGGGTGTGGTCTTTATTTTCTGCGTGGGAGCGGTGCTTTTTTAGGGGATCCAGAATAGCTTTCGACACAGTTGCGGCCGTTTTCTTTGGCGGCGTAGAGGGCAATGTCTGCATGATTTAGAAGAATGTCTGGTTGGTTTTTGGCGTTTGCTTCGGAGACGGCGACTCCCATGCTCATGGTGATCGTTTGTTGCGAGCCGGAATGGTTTACCGGAGGATTTGAAATGACCTCGCACAGTTCTTTTGCGCGCAAGATGGTGTTGGGTAAATCGCAGTTCGGAAGGACCAGCAAAAATTCTTCTCCGCCATAGCGGCCGACGCCGTCGTAGATGCGAAGTTGTTCACGGAGACGACGGCCGATTTCGCGGAGGGCCTCGTCTCCAAAGAGATGGCCGAGGGTGTCGTTCACGTTCTTGAAGTGATCGACGTCAGCCAGAATTACGCCTACTGGTTTGCGTTCGCGTTGTGCGCGTTCCAGTTCGCGCTCGAGCATGTTAATGATTTCGCCGCGATTCATTAATCCGGTGAGGCCATCGTGGGTGGCGGCGTGGCGCATGGATTCGCGGGCGGAGATGAGTTGCTCCTGCAAGTCGAGGATTCGCTTGCCGACCAGGAGGCGAGCTTTTAATTCCAATTCGTCGAAAGGCTTGACGAGATAGTCGTCGGCGCCGGCTTGCATGGCTTCGAGCATGTTCTGGCGGCCCTCTTTGCTGGTGAGGAGGATTACATAGACGTAAGTGCCGGATTCGGCAGCGCGGATGCATTTGCAAAGGTCGGTGCCGTCCATGTCGGGAAGCACCCAATCGAGGAGCACGAGTTTAGGAGCGTTCGGCTTGTCGAGGATACGCTGGGCTTCGGCTCCGTCTTTGGCTAGGGTGACCTCGAAGTCCCAACTTCGTAGCTGATCGCCGATCAACTTGCGATAGACGGCGGAATCGTCGACGACCAAGGCCTGCATGAGATTGAGTCCTCGAGATTGAGCGCATTAAGCGCCGCATTTAATAGGGGCCCGTCGCACCTTGCTAATGATAGGGCAGGTGGGACACAAGGATGATGTCGACTATGACTCGTGTACGCGAAGATACGCCTATCTTGAGTAATCGGCTGAGATGGGCTGGGCTTTAGCGCGATGGTTGCGAAGCGGTGATATTCCTCAGAAAGCGGACTTCGCACGGGCAGAGTAAACGGGTTGCGGCGAGGCTGGGTCGTCCCTCGGGGACTTAGGTTATGCTGGCGGTTTTCCCAGCGCTGAAGCGCTGGGCTAAGTTCGGGCGTCCCTTCGGGACTGAAAGGGCTGGGGCTAACACTACCTGGGTTGTCTATCAAGTTGACCGCGGCTTCCTTTGCGGCCTAACATTGCCGCCGACGGCACTGAGGCCCGGAATGATCGGCGAAACGGTTTCCCACTATCACATTGTGGGCAAGCTCGGTGGTGGTGGCATGGGGGTAGTGTATGAGGCCGAAGACACGCGCCTTGCCCGTCATGTTGCGCTCAAATTCATACCCGCGGAGATGGTGCACGACCGCAAGTCGCTGGACCGGTTTGTACGCGAGGCTCGCGCCGCTTCCCAGCTCAATCATCCGGGCATCTGCACGATTCACGATATCGATGACAATGACGGGCATCCGTTTATTGTCATGGAAAAACTTGAGGGGATAAGCCTTAAGGAGCGGATGCGGGGCAAGTCGCTTGAAGTGGATGAGGTCCTGGATATTGGCATTCAAGTGGCGGATGCGCTGGCGGCTTCGCATGCCAAGGGAATTATTCATCGCGACATTAAGCCGGCGA
Organism: Acidobacteriaceae bacterium; assembly: GCA_003135495.1. Taxonomy (GTDB): domain Bacteria; phylum Acidobacteriota; class Terriglobia; order Terriglobales; family Acidobacteriaceae; genus Acidiflorens. The sequence continues at coordinate 4,680 of PLBX01000248.1, forward strand.
ATATTTTCGTGGCGCAGAGTGGGCAGACAAAGATTCTCGATTTTGGGTTGGCGAAGTCGGCTCGGGACGAGAGTTCAAGTACAGCGGCGATGGAAGAATCGCTGACCGCGATGGGAGTGATTCCGGGGACGGCGGTGTATATGTCGCCGGAGCAGGCGCGCGGGGAAGAGTTGGATCAGAGGAGCGATCTATTTTCGCTGGGCGTGGTGCTGTATGAAATGTCGACGGGCAAAAAGCCGTTTGCCACTGGCAATGTCATCACGACTTTGGACGCGGTGCTGAATCAGAAGCCGGTTTCGCCCAGGCAGCTCAATCCCAAATTGCCAATCGATCTCGAGGGAATTATTGGGCGCGCGATGGAAAAGGATCGCGGGCATCGCTATCCGAATGCGCTGGCGATGAAGGGCGATCTGCAGTCGTTGCGTAAGGAGACGGAATCGGGACTTACGAAAACCGGGATGCGACGTCCGGCGTTGCCTTATCGCATTGCTACCACAACGTTTCAGCCGGCGAGCCACAAATTTTCAGTTTATGTGCTGCTGGGAGTGTGTGCGCTGCTGCTGACGGTTTTGGCGGCGTTGGGTGCGTGGTGGCTCAAGCAGCGGAGGATGGCGGCGAGCGGCGCTCCTCAGAACACGATCGCGGTGTTGCCGCTACAGAATATGAATGACGACATCAGCGTGGAGTTTCTGCGCTTCGCCCTGGCGGATGAGATCGCGAATACGCTGACGTATACACGAGCGCTTGACGTTCGTCCCTCGGCAATCACACGAAAGTTTGTGGGGAACGATGTGGATCCGCAGAAGGCTGGGCGCGAGGTTCATGTCGCGACGGTTCTTACCGGACATTTCTTGAAGCAAGGGAATCGTCTTCTTATTACGCTGGAGGCGATTCAGGTTGAGGGTGACAAACTTTTGTGGCAGGCGAATATCACTGCTCCGGCGGAAGATTTGATTGCGTTGCAAGCGCAGGTGGCGGCGCAGATGCGGCAGGGATTGTTACCGGCGCTGGGCGCGGCGGGAGAGTTTCTCGATACGGGCACGCGTCCGAAGAATGCGGAGGCTTACGATCTGTATTTGCACAGCCTAGCCTTGCCGCACGACGCGGGACCTAATAAGGATGCGATTGCCGTGTTGGAGCATGTGGTTGAAGTTGATCCGACTTACGCTCCGGCGTGGGAACAACTGGGATTGCGATCCTATTATGACGCCGATTATTCGGATGGCGGAGAAGCGATGTTCCAGCGCTCGAATGAGGCCTGCGAGAAGGCGGTTAGTCTTGATCCGAATCGTGTGGTGGCGGCTGGGCAGTTGATTACGAATCGGGTGGAACGCGGCGAATTGGGCAAGGCTTATGAAGCGGCGGTGGCACTAGTGAAGCGGCGTCCGGAGAGCGCGGAGGCGCATTTTGTGATGGGCTATGTGTATCGCTATGCCGGAATGCTGGAGCAAGCGACGAGCGAATGCAATACGGCGCTGGCGCTTGATCCGGGTAACTATGCTTTTCGATCGTGCGCGTGGGCGTTTATGGAGTTAGGTAAGACGGCGCGAGCGGCGGATTTTGTTCGTCTGGATGCGGGGTCAGAGTGGGCGGCGTATGTGACGCCATCGATTTTGTTGCGCGAAGGAAAAATTGGCGAAGCGCGCGAGGCGGTTAAGCACATGCCCGCGACGTCACGGTATCATCGCGATTTGCTGGAGTCTTGTTTGCAAATGAGGCCAGCTTCGGATCTTGATCGCTTCGCTCAAGATGCTGAAACTAATCTGCCTTCTGATCCTGATCCGGAAACGTGGTATTACGAGGGGGCAATTTTTGCATTCTGCGGCAAGAAGCAAGCAGCGCTGCATATGCTGGAGAGTGCGATCGGACAGAATTATTGTTCTTACTCTAATTTGATTTCCGATCCGCTGCTGGCTAAGCTCCGCACAGAAACAGGATTTAACAATTTGTTAAGTGCCGCAGGCGAGTGCCAGGAGGCGGTGCGCGGTTCTGGCGCTTCGCCGAGGCATTGAGATTGAAACTTCATCCACAAATAACTGACTAATGCTATGAAACTGTCCGGCGCAAGCTGTTACAATTTTGCTTGTAAAAATGGGCTTGTCTCCACTAGCTATTCAGCAAATATATCTCGCCACTAAGGATCTCTCGTGATTCGTAATGTACCTTTGTTTGCGCGCGTCGTGCTTTGCCTGGTCATCACTCTTGTCTGTCTTTGTTTTTCTCAGGCCGTTGCTCAGGAAGGACAAGAAGGGCGATTGCTTCTTTTTCCCGACATATATAAGGACAAAGTCGTGTTTGTATATGGCGGCGATATCTGGCTGGCGTCGAGTTCGGGAGGCACGGCACGGCGAGTTACTTCGGATCCGGGGCGGGAATTGTTTCCGAAATTTTCGCCGGATGGAAAGTGGCTCGCATTTACAGGGCAGTACGATGGCAATTTTAATGTGTATGTAATGCCGTCCGATGGCGGGCAACCGAAGCAGTTGACTTTCTATCAAGGATCGGCGCGTCCGCTTAGCGATCGCATGGGTGTGCTGAATGAGGTGATTGGGTGGACGCCGGATTCGAAGAGCATTGTTTTTCTTTCGCGACGCGACGCTTCGAATGGCTGGATTAAGCGTCCCTATACGGTGAGCCTTGATGGCGGACTTGCTCAACCGATGCCGATGGATGAAGGCGGGCTGCTTTCATTCTCGGCGGACGGAACGAAGATCGCTTATAACCGGATCTTCCGGAACTTCCGGCAATGGAAGCGTTACACCGGCGGAATGGCGCAGGATATTACGATTTACGACGTCAGGAATAATGTGGTGGAGCAAACGATCCCGCACACGGAGTATACCGACACGTTTCCGATGTGGCATGGCAACACTGTTTATTTCACTTCGGATCGCGGCGATGCGCATAGGTTGAATCTCTACAGCTATGACTTGGGCAGTAAGCAGGTTGAACAACTTACTAAGTTTGACCAATACGACATCATGTGGCCGAGCCTTGGCCCTGATGCGATTGTGTTTGAGAATGCGGGGTACTTGTACAAGTTTGATTTGCAAACGCGGCAGTCTTCGAAACTCTCTGTTGTTGTGAGTGGCGATCACGATGAGGCGATGAAGCACTGGGTCAATGCCGGAAAACATATCACCGATTTTGATATCGCTCCGGATGGGAAGCGAGCGGTGATTGGGGCGCGGGGCGAGGTGTTCACGGTGCCGGCGAAGGAAGGGAGCATTCGGAATCTTACGCATTCTCCGGGTGTTCGCGAACAGCATGTGGCGTGGGCTCCCAATGGGCAATGGATCGCTTATGTTTCGGATCGAACCGGTGAGGATGAGATTTATGTCTCGCCGCAAGATGGGCTGGGTCCGGAAGAAGCAGTCACTAGCGGGCATAAGGGATTTATGTACCAGCCAGTATGGTCGCCTGACAGTTCGAAGATTGCGTGGGCGGATAAGGATTGCAAGGTCTGGTATGTCGACTTGAAGGAGAAAAAGCCGGTTCAAGTTGACCAGGGTAAGTACGGCGAAATTCTGAATTACAACTGGTCTCCGGACAGCAAGTGGCTGACTTACGACAAGAACGAGGAGTCGGGTTACTCGGTCGTGTATTTGTTCGGATTAGCGGACAGAAAGATTACGGCTGTGACCTCGAATTTGAATAATAGTTATTCGGCTGTGTTTGATCCGGATAAACGATATTTATATTTTCTTTCGGACCGGGACTACAACGAGGTGCTGGGGAATATAGATTTTGAGTTTGCGAATCCGAAGACGACGCGGGTTTATGTCGCGACGCTGACGGCCGACGAGCTGTCGCCGTTTCCAGCATTGAGCGACGAGGTAAAGGTGAAGAGCGAGGAGCCGGCGGCAACGACTCCGGTACCGGATACGAACAAGAAAAATTCGGGCAAGCAGCAGCCGAATAAGAAGGAAGAAAAAGAGGAGAAGCCAGACGAGAAGACAGCGGGTCCGGAGACGAAGAGTCCGCCGCGAGTATTCAGGATTGATTTGGAAGGCATTCAGAACCGGATTGTAGCGCTTGCGGTTCCTCCGGCGGTGATTCGGAATCTGGCGGCTTCGAAGGAGGCAATTTTTTATTCAACTTCGCCGATACAGGGATTGTCAGGACCGATACCGGGGGAGGCTAAGGCGATCCACGCGTACGATTTGAAGGAGCGCAAGGATAAAGTGCTGTTGGATGGAGCAGATCATTTTGCGCTATCCACGGATGGATCGAAGCTGTTGTATCGGGTTGACGAGGCAACTGGAGGAGAGGGTGGGGGCGAGGGCGGCGGAGGTCCGATGGGGATCATCGAGACCAAGATTCCCGATACACCGCACAAAGTCGGTGATGGGGCGCTCAAATTGAGTGGCATGAGGGCGGAAGTTGATCCCGCTGCGGAATGGAAAGAAGTTTTCAATGAGGTGTGGCGGCAGGAGCGCGACTACTTTTTTGAGCCCGCGATGAATGGAGTTGATTGGCAGAAGGAGAAGGAGCGATATGGGCAAATGCTGCCGTATGTCGCAGATCGTTATTCGCTGACTTACATCATGGGACAGATGATTGGCGAGTTATCGAACTCGCACACGTATGTGGGCGGCGGCGATATGCCGGATTTGCATCCGGTGAATGTGGGATTACTGGGCGCGGATTATGAAGTGGATTCGGGGAGTGGCATTTATCGGATCAAAAAAATCTTTACCGGCGAGAACTGGGATGCGCATACGCGGTCTCCGCTGACGGAACCAGGCGTCAATATAAAGGAAGGCGAGTATTTACTTGCGATTAACGGGCGCACTTTACGGGCTCCGCAGACGCCGGATGAACTGCTGGTGAATACGGCGAATGAAGTGGTGACGCTGACGGTAAATTCTAAAGCCTCGGCGGATGGTGCGCGCAAGGTAGTGGTGAAGCCGATTGGCGATGAGTACACGTTGCGGCAATTGAACATGGTGGAAACGAATCGGAAAAAGGTGGACGCCGCTAGTGGGGGACGGATTGGCTATGTTTATCTGCCTGATATGGGGGATGCGGGACTGAATGAATTTGTTAAACAGTACTTCCCGCAAATTCGGAAGGAAGGAATTATTTTTGATGTTCGCTATAACGGCGGAGGTTTTGTCGATCAACTTATTTTTGAGCGTCTGCGGCGCGTGCTGGCGGCGATGAGCCCGCCGCGAAATTGGGAGCCGGGCACTATTCCGGCCAATGTTTTTTATGGACACATGGCGTGCGTTACGAATCACTTTGCCGCGTCGGACGGGGACTTTTTCAGTTATTTCTTCAAGCGATATAAGCTGGGGCCGCTTATTGGCGAGCGGACCTGGGGCGGAGTGCGCGGCATTCGCGGACAGATACCGCTGATGGATGGCGGATATATCACGAGGCCGGAATTTTCACTTTATAGCTTGGACAGCAAATGGCTGATCGAAAATCGCGGCGTGGAGCCTGACGTGGTTGTGGATAATCCTCCCGATTTGGTTCGCAAGGGGCAGGACCCGCAACTGGAGAAGGCGATTGAGATGGTGATGGAGCAGATCAAGAAGGATCCGAAGAAGTTGCCGCCACGGCCTCCGGATTTGCCGACTTACCCGGAGGGGCCGGGGCTGTAGCACAATTCCTTTGTTGTATTGAAGTGGTTGCGGGATGGGTCGCCTGACCCATCCTGCATTTGCGTGAATCGCCAAAGGTAAGTTTTGCGAAGCTAACTGCAAAACATTCGTCACAAAGAATGAGTGACGGTCCGCACATCCAAATAAATTTTAGTGCGCTAGTCTGAAATCACTCTCAGGGCTCTCCCGGCCCGATTCCCTCCGGAAAGAAGTAGGCATGTTTGCGTCAAGGCGGCATTCGCCTCGAGTGTGTGGTCACGCATTAAATCGTGAGTTCTTGCGAACTTTATTCGACGCGGCGGGAGGACCATTGTCACGCGTGCTGTTTAGTCTCATTTACTTATCCGCCTTCACGCGCGCGCAGCAATCGGAACAAGTGAATCTTGATCAAGCTATTGCGGAACAAGTGTCGAAAGGCCAAGTTGCGGACGATCAAATAGCTGCTGAAAGAGTTCTTGGTGGGCAATGGAAGCAGATGGCTCGCCGAGCGGGGATGATCTTTGCGGGAACTGTGTTGGGGGGCGATGCGCCAACTGCAAGAAGTGATGGAGAAGTTCCTATGTTGGCGACGTTTTCGACAGCGCTGGTTGGAACGCAGTTGAGATTTCTAGTGGACCGAGCGATCGCGGGGGTCGACGCCGGGCAAATTATTACTATTCATGAGTGGGCGGGCGCTTCCGCCAGGAGGCCAGTGAGGCCAGGGCAGCATCTACTGGCATTATTTTATCCGCCCAGTCGCTTGGGCTTTACAAGCCCGGTAGGAGGTGAGCTCGGCGAGGTGCTGCTGGATGCGAGCGGGAAAAATGTGGCTGAGTCGAAAGCGATCACAAACTTCAGGTTTTTGAGTGTGCCGGGATCTGATCCAAGTCATAGCCCTGCGCGACGCGCGGTCAGCATCATTCAACTCGAGCGAGCCATTCGCAGAGCCCGACTGGAACGAGAGGAATGAAGATGCGGCGCATGATTATCCTGATTTTCGTTTTCATGATTTGCAGTGACGTTGCCAGCCGCGCCGGAGGCCCGGCTTTTATAGCGTGTTCCGGCTATGCGAGTGGGGTAGAAGGCCAGTCAATGACATGGGCCAATGGAGCGGTGCAATACTTCACCGATCAGGGAAGTCTGAGCGCGATTCTGACGGGCGCGCAGGCTGACGCACTTGTTGCAACAGCCTTCAGCACATGGACGAGCATTCCTGGGGTTAGTCTTGCCGCGACACAGGCGGGACACTTGGCGGAGGACGTTAACGGTTCGAATATCGTCGTCACTGGCGGAATCGTGACCGCCCCAGCTGATATTACGGCCTCCGCCATCGGAACTCCGGTCGGGATTGTTTACGATTTCGATGGAACTGTCACGGACGCGCTGCTCGGCCAAGGGGCGGGCGGGTTGGCAGATTGCTTCACAAACGCGGTCTATGGAGGGCCCGACAACTTCTCTGCCAGCGGCAACATCGTGCATGCATTGGTTGTGATCAACGGAGTATGCGCGGCGACGACGCCGCAACTTGCTGATGTGCAATACCGGCTGGTTCGCGTCGTGGGTCGAGTTATTGGATTGGGATGGTCGCAGGCGAATGTCAACGTCTTGACTCTGAAACCTCCTCCCATCAGCGATGACTATGCTGGATTTCCGGTGATGCATTTTAGCGATCCAATTTCTTGCGTGCCGATCACTGTTTGCTATGGCAGCGCCGCCGTCCCCAAGATGGATGACGCCGATGCGTTGGTGCGGCTCTATCCAAGCAGCACTAATCCTCAACCGGCAGGTAGGGTTTATGGCAGCGTTTATTTCACGGACGCAGCGGGCAACGCCGGTCAGATGATGCAGGGGGTCAACGTGGTGGCGCGTTTGATTGACGCGACGGGCAAGCCTTCGCGACGCTACGTGGTGACTTCTGTTTCGGGTTTTGCGTTTCATGGCAACGCCGGAAATATTGTGAATGGGTATGTGGAGGCGAACGGTCTTCGCTACGATCGATGGGGTTCCGGTGATGTGACTGTGGAAGGTTTCTTCGACTTGGGCGAACTGACAATTCCAACCGGGCAAACGATTGCTGAATATCAGTTGAGCGTGGAGGCGGTGGATACGAATTGGTCCACGGGGATTGCGCCATATAGTTTGTCGCAAGTGGCGCCGTCGGGAACATTCGCTCCTGTCGTTGTGACCGTTACAAATGGATCGAATGCGGAGCGAGACATCCTGATGGGAGGGAGCGAGATCGCTGGAGCGCATCCGGGCAGCGGATCGACTTATGCCAACCCGGCGGCGCTGCCTGCAGACGGCGCCTGGGGTTCATGGATTTCCGGGTATGGCAGCACCGACTGGTTTGAATTCACGGCGAAAGCCAACCGCACGGCCTCAGTATCAGTGATCGCGCTCGATGAAACGAGAGCGGCGACGGAATCTAAGTTGTTGCCGGTGATTGGCATTTGGCAACTGAGCGACGAGAGTGGCAATCCGGCGCCTGCGGCTACCAACTTCGCGTTCAATACTACGACCTGGGGAATGAGCCGCCTGGACGCGCAATTCGGTGCTTCCGAGCAGTTTCGAGTGGGAGTGGCGGACTTTCGCGGCGATGGAAGGCCGGATTACTTCTACCAGGCGACGTTGTTGTATTCCGACGCNNTTTAATCAGGGAGAGCAGATCAGTGTCAGCGGCAGCGGAAGCGGAAGCGGCAGCACGCTTTCGGCATCCGGAAACAGAATTGAAGCGTTGCTGCCGACCGCATCGCAGGATGGATTGGCGACGATTCAGGTGATGGATCCGGTTAGCGGCGGTTTTTCGCAGATGATTGGAGCTCTGACTTACGGCGCCGCGGCGACCGATCTCTTGCTGCTGTTGCAGGGTGTGGAGCAGACGAGTGCGGTTGGGGCTCCTGCCGATAATCCGATTCGAGTTCGCGCGGTCGCAGCTGACGGAGTTACCCCGGTGAACGGAGCAACGCTGGCGTGGAGCGGAACCAACGGCTTGCAATTCTCGGCTTGCGGCGGTTTGAACTCCTGCTCCGTGCTTAGCGATAGCACGGGAGAATCTTCCAGTCTGGTGACCCCGACGGCCGTTGGGGTCAGCACCATAACGGTCGCGCTCGCGCCGGCGAGCTATACCACACCGCAGACGCAGCAGACCAGCGTGCTCGCGACCTCGACGGCGCTTGATCTGGCGGCTACCACGCCGACGCGCTGGGTGGGGCAAGGCGCAACGCTGTCGATTCCTCTCACGGTGCAGGCGCTTAATTTGGGAGTGCCGAAAGCGAATGTCGTAGTCAATTATTTAGTCACCAACGGGATGGCTTCGTTATCTGCATCCAGTGCAACCACGAATGCTTTGGGATATGCGACGGTCACAGTGAGCGTTACGAACCTAACTGCGAATGTGCAGGTAAGCGCGTGCGTTGCTCCGAATAATGTTCCGTGCCAAATGTTCACTTTATTTGCGACACCATCTTCATTGTGGAAGCTAGAGACGGTCGGAGGATCGTCGCAATTTATTTTGTCCGGACAAACCTTTCAGCCACTCGTGATGCGAGTAACGGACGGGTCGCTGGCAGATAACCCGGTGATGGGAGTGAGTGTCGTGTTTAATACGACGCTGGCACAGATCGGCGCTACGCCGAGTGGTGGTGGCGGAGGAGGACAGGGCGGCGAATCGTTTGGTGGTGGAAACGGGATGCCAATTATTCTCGGATCGTCGCAAGTGCAGGTGATGACAGCTGTGAACGGGCTTGCGTCCGTGGTCCCATCCACTGGAAATGTTGGTCCGTGTGATGTATTTATTGGAGTGAGTGCGGGCAACTTAAGTGCGCAGTTTGAAATGGAGAGCGATGCGGCGATGGTGGCGGGGAAGCCAACGAAAATGCCGGGGAAATCTCGCGTAGAGGGAGTGGAGGATTCGTCGGGCAGTGCATCGGTTAGCTCGAATGCGACTCTTCCGTTAGTTCTGTTCGCGATTCCTCAGGGTGGGTCAGTAGATGCTGCGGCTCCGAGCAGTACGGACGTGAGCGCTGCGGATTCGAATCCTAAATCATGTACTGCTCTGCGTCAGGACGGTACCGCGGGCAATGATGGCGAGAATGCTGGGCTCAGCAACTGTGATACGGCGTCGCAGGGGCCGAGATTTGGAGGTGATGTAGCGGTTACTGCCGGGGATGCATCGGACAGATCGGATCAGCCCAAACAAAAGATTGCTAAGCCCCAGCCGGATACGGAAGGCGAAAAGCAAGTTGATCCGGCGGACAAGGCGGTTACTATTTTGATCTCTTCTACAGCTTCAGCCTTGGCTCCTGTTGGGCCGAATGGTTCTGCGGGTGCCAAGCAGATTTCAGTCGACGGTGATGCGCCCGGAGGTCGCATCATAAGTCTTTTTCTCCAAGACAAAAGAAGTTGCCGCTTTGCGCAGAGCGAATGAGGTTTCAATATCAGCGAGTAAGTCGCGGTTGCACGCCTCGCGGGGGTGGTGGAGTTTTGAGACGCGGCAAGCCGCGTCTCTACCGACGTGCTAGGTTACTTTTTCGTCCACTGATCGACCCAGTCGTTGACGGTTTTGTACCAGAGCTGGGAATTTTGTGGCTTTAAGACCCAGTGGCCTTCGTCGGGGAAATAGAGCATCTTGGACGGGACGCCCAACATTTGCAGCGTTGTGAATAGCTGGAAGCCTTCGCTGACGTCAAGGCGATAGTCGAGTTGGCTGTGAATCACCAGCGTCGGTGTCTTGAAGTTTTTGGCGAAGTTTCGCGGGTTCCATTTCTTGTACATCTCCGGGTTGGTATAAGGAGTGCCTTTAAATTCCCAGTTGTTGAACCAAAGTTCTTCGGTGGTCCCCCAGGCGGAGACGGTGTTGAACATGCCGTCGTGCGTCACGATGCACTTGAAGCGGTCGGTGTGGCCGAGAACCCAGTTGGCCATGTATCCGCCGTAGCTCGCGCCCAGAGCGCATTCGCGGTCTTTGTCAATGAACGGATAAGTCTTTTCAGCGTAGTCTAGCCCCTTCATCAAATCTTCAAACGGAGCGCCGCCCCAATCGCCGTTGATCTCGTCGATAAATTTCTGCCCATAGCCTGGCGACCCATGAAAGTTAATCATGATGACCACGTATCCGCTGGCGGCGAATAGCTCGGCGTTCCAGCGATAGCTCCAGAGATCGCCCATGGGCACTTCGGGGCCGCCGTGGATGATGAACTTCAGGGGATACTTTTTGTTGGGGTCGAAGTTTGGCGGCTTGACGAGGAAGCCTTGGACTTTGTCGCCCAATGCGCCGGGGAACCAGAAGGATTCGAGGGGGGGCATGGCGATTTGGGAGAGGCCGGCGTCGTTGAGGTGATTAAGTTTCTCGCCTTCCGGCAGTCCACATGAGCGAGTGAACGCGAGACACTCAAACCTGCGTATCTGGGTCGGATAGCTTAAAGACATTCGCGTGAATAGCAAGGTCTTGCCGTCACCAGTTACTGCCAAATCGTCATTGAAGCCACGGACGATCTCACGCGCGTGAATGTTGGTTTGCGAGATACCGCCCCCCTGGGATGGGACTGTGTGCTCCTTAGCAAATTCAAGAGCGTAGATCGGTGATTCACCTTTGTCCTCGGAAGAGAAAAAGATTGCTTTCGAATCCGGCGCCCAGGTAAACGTTCCAATCCATTGATCGAAATCCTCCGTCAGATTCTTCTTCTCCCCCGTCTTCCTTTCGTAAAGCATCAACCGAAAGCGGTCGCTCTCATACCCCGGACGCTGCTGCGCACGATAGGCGATGTACTTGCCATCGAGTGAATAAAGCGGAGTCGAATCGCTGGCGGGATTGTCGGCGGTGATGTTCTT
>PLBX01000133.1 GCA_003135495.1 Acidobacteriaceae bacterium
GCGCACGCTGTTGGGGTCGGCGCCATCGAAAAGGGTAGTGTTCGTAGTCACGCGGAAGCCCGCGTCAATGGCCGCCCGAATACCATCGAGGGCGAGCTCGTATCCGCCTTCGCGGCATACAGAAAAATCGTGATGCTCTTTCTGTCCATCCACGTGAACCGAAAAACTCAAGTACTTGCTAGGCTTGAACAGGTGCAGCTTTTCTTTCAGCAGCAGCGCGTTGGTGCAGAGGTAAATATATTTCTTGCGCGCGACCAAGCCTTCGACAATCTTGTCGATCTGCGGATGCATGAGTGGCTCGCCGCCCGGTATCGAAACCATCGGCGCTCCGCACTCATCGACAGCTTTGAAGCAGTCTTCGGGCGAGAGATCTTTTTTTAGGATGTGCGCGGGGTATTGAATTTTGCCGCATCCGGCACAAGCCAGATTGCAGCGGAACAGCGGCTCAAGCATGAGCACCAGCGGATAGCGCTGGCGTCCCGCCATCTTCTGGCGCAGAACGTAGGACGCCACCGTCCACATTTGGGATACAGGAACTGCCATCAACCCTCCGGAAGTGTGTGTTTATATGATACTGGATTCGATGGCCCGGGTGCTTAAAAGTTGTTCGTGCAGGTTAGGACCAGCTCGACTGGCCATCGTTACCCTTGTCATTTGTAAGGGTTCCGGGCGCCAGCGACAATGACAATAGCGCCGCTAACGCAAGTTCGACCTCAATAGGCATTGCAAAAGCGCTCCACCTCGACCGACCCGCTGCGTTATCAGCGATCCTCCTCGCCGGCTTGACGCTGGCAGTATTCGCTCCCGTCATCTCGTTTCAATTTCTCAATGTGGATGACAACGTCTACGTTATCGCAAACGATCACGTGCGACAGGGATTAACGCGGCATAACGCAGCCTGGGCACTAACCGCGCCGGAGGCCGCCAACTGGCACCCGGTCACCTGGCTCTCCCACATGCTCGACGTGACCCTGTTCGGCTGAATCCTCGAGGGCATCACGCGACCAGCCTGCTCATCCACATATTGAATGTAATTCTGCTGTTCCTCTGGTTGCGGAACATGACCGGCGCCCTTTGGAGGAGCGCCCTGGTTGCCGCGCTATTCTCCGTGCATCCGCTGGGTCTGGAATCGGTAGCTTGGATTGCTGAACGAAAAAACGTTCTTTCCACGCTGTTCCTATTGCTTACACTTTGTGCGTATGTTGGATATACACGCAAACTTGGAGTTCTCCGCTATCTCCTGGTTGCGCTTCTGCTGATCATGGGTCTGATGTCCAAGCCCATGCTCGTGACCCTGCCGTTTGCGCTGCTCTTGCTGGATTATTGGCCCTTAGGACGTCTAGGATTTGCGGCGACATCACCCGTGACCGAAGCCACGACGCGCAGGATTCTGAGCGTCGCTCGTGACACGTCGCTCGCCCGCGTTTTCTTTTGTCGATGCGCAGAGAAGTTGCCGCTCCTGTTATTGGCGTCGGGAAGGGCCCTCCTGACGTTGAAGGCGCAGGCGATGGACAGCGAAATCAAGTTTGTTTCCATATCATCCAGGGTTGCCAATGCCCTGCTTTCCTACGGAACATACTTGTGGCAGATGGTGTGGCCAACCCGGCTCGCTATCTTTTACCCATATCGAGATCGAGAGATATTCTCGTGGCCAGTGATGCTCTGCGCGGCATCAGTCTGTTTGATCAGTTCACTGGTTGTCTGGCAGAGCAAGAAGCGCCCCTACCTTGCTGTCGGCTGGTTCTGGTACCTCGGAACGCTCGTGCCAGCGATGGGTTTGGTACATGTGGGAGATATCGCTCATGCTGATCGCTACACATATGTTCCGCTCGTAGGTGTATTTATCGCGATCGTGTGGGGAGCGGCGGATTTAGGGGCGTATCTGGCAACCCGGTTTGCAGCGCCCCGCTATGCGCTGATTGCTGCCTCCGGCCTTGCCGTGGTAGCGCTAGCCACCATAACCATCCGAGGTATTTTCTTATTGGCATGACGCGATTAGCATTTCCGAGCATGCACTTGCTGTCACCGGGCCGAACTCCCTGATGGAGAAAGCTCTGGGTGAGGCTTTCTATAATCAAGGACGCGTCGATGACGCCCTGGAGCATCTGACACATTCGATCCAGATCCAGCCAACCGACACGGCGTTGTTCGATATTGGCACGATCAAATTCCAGCGGAGAAACACTTCAGAGACTCGATCGCTTTAGATCCAACTTCGGCTCGTCATCGTGTAGCCTACGGATGGCTCCTCGCAAAACAAGGCAGGTACGAGGAGGCAATAGCGCAATACCGACAAGCCCTCAAGACTGCGCCGGATGCATTAGCATATTTTTCCTTAGGCACGGCGCTCGAAGAACAACATGAGCGCCCGAAAGCAGCGGAAGCCTATCGCCAGACGCTAGCGCTTGCACCTGACTTTCGGGAAGCGCAGGTAAGGCTCGACGCACTCGCTGGCCCTCGCCAATAGAATTCCACAGTGGCTGGGAAATCCGAAAACGGACGGGCTCGCTTTGATTCTTACTGCTTATATTTGAACTGGTACGCGCCCGAACCCACATTCACCACTACCGCTCCCTCGTCTTGCCGAACCTCGCCAAGACCCTTACTGGAAATCAGCGGGCGACCCGTCTCCGTTACCTGCCCGATTATCGCGCTGGGCAGCCGGACAGCGGCGGTCGTGTTCGGGGGGACCTCGACCTGCATCGTCATGGTTCCGTCTTTAATCTCCCAGTTCGAAACCACCAGACCATACATGCTGTGCTCGGAGGATTTCACCGAGGTGAGTCCTCCGCCGGGATGGGGTTGGATGAAAATGTGTTTGTAACTAGGATGTTTCGCGTCAATCCCAATTCCCGCAACCACGCTATACATCCAGTCGCCGATGGCGCCAAGGGCGTAGTGGTTGAAAGAATTCATGCCCGGATCTTGAAATGTGCCGTCCGGCTTGATTCCATCCCAGCGCTCCCATATGGTGGTTGCGCCTTTGGTGATCGGATAGAGCCATGAAGGATACTCTTTGCGATTCAAGAGCATGTAGGCTTCATCGAAGTATCCGTAGTCGCTCAAAACATGGTTAAGCAGAGGCGTGCCTAGAAAACCAGTGGTTAGGTGTCCAAACGACCGAACATCCGCCGCCAGCCGCGCAGCCGCGTTCTTTCGCATGGATTCGGGAAGAAGTCCGAAAGATAGCGCGAGAGTGTAAGCCGTCTGGGTGTTGGAGGACAGACGTCCATTTGGCGTTACATACTCATGCTGAAATGCCGTCTTGATCTTCGCCAACAATTCCAAATAGGTGACAGCATCCTCCTTTTTGCCCAAGACCACGGCTACCTGCTGCAGCAAATCGGCGGAATGAGCGAAATAGGCATTCTTGATCAAGTCCTTATCTGTAGTAGCGCCTTGATAGTCTGAGTTGGTGGATGCGAAAGCCAGCCAATCACCAAAATCGAATCCGCTGCGCCACTGGTAAGAGTCGCCTGCTTCGTGGCGCATGTATTCAACCCAGGCTTTCATGCTGTCGTACTGCTGCTCCAAAATGCGGCGATCGCCATAAGTAATGTAGATTTCCCAGGGCACGATCACCGCAGCGTCAGCCCAACCGGTTGCGGCGGCAAAATCTTTGCGCGTGTCATGAGTAAGAACGTTTGGAATGACGTCTGGAACCGCGCCGTTGTCGAACTGATCGAGCGCTAAATCAGCCAGCCAATTCGTATAAAAATCCGCCACATCATAGTTCAACGATGCGGTGCGCGCAAATACTTGAGCATCGGCCGTCCAGCCAAACCGCTCGTCACGCTGCGGACAATCGGTGGGGATACCGAGAAAATTTCCTTTCTGGCTCCAAACAATATTGTGCTGAAGTTGGTTTAAGAGAGGGTTCGAGCTAGCAAATGTTCCTGTCGAAGCCACGTCGGAATGGACCACGATTCCGGTGAAGTTATCGAGCGTGGGCTCACCCGGCCAGCCGCTCACCGCAACATAGCGAAATCCCTGAAAGGTAAAATGCGGCTCGAAGGTTTCGACCCCTTCGCCTTTTGCGGTATAGCGGATCGTCTGCTGCGCTGAACGCAGATTTTGAGTGTAGAGATTTCCAGCTTTATCGAGAACTTCTCCGTGGCGCAAAAAGATAGTTGTGCCGGCGGAAGCCGCTACATGGAAGCGGACCCATCCCACCATATTCTGGCCCATGTCGATCACGGTCTCGCCAGACGGCGTTTTTAATATCGCCACGGGCTTAATCTCTTCGACCCTGCGAACCGGGGGACCGGCCGGGGCGACGAACTTTACCTTGGGTGAATCGAGAATGGTGACACCTTTCCAATTCGCGCCATCATAGCCAGCTTGACTCCAACCAGTTTTTTCCAGGCGAGCGTCATAGGTCTCGCCGTTATAAATATCAGAAACAAGAATTGGCCCGGTTGACGCTTTCCAGGTTTCGTCGGTAACAACGCTCTCGCGCGTGCCATCGATATAGGTGATCTCCAACTGAGCGACTAGAGCCAGCTTTGTACCGTAGGAATTCCGCTTGCCATCACCGTTCATAAAACCGCGAAACCAGCCGTCGCCGAGAATCGCCCCTAGGCAGTTTTCGCCCTTCTTCAGCGTGCTGGTAACGTCGAACGTCTGATACTGGTAGCGAAAGTCATACGCAGTCCAACCCGGCGTAAAGTATTCAGCTCCCACGCGCTGACCGTTGAGATGAAGTTCGTAGAGGCCCATGGCGCTGGCATACAGGCGAGCGCTGGCGACCGCCTTTTCCACACGGAATTCGTGGCGAAGCATCGGAGACGGATTTGATTTTGTCGGATCCTCGACTAAATTCGGAGTGATCCAGTGCCCGTGCCAATCCGTAGGCTGCAGTAATCCCATCTCCCAGTACTGAGGACGGCTCCAGCCCGACGCATTCCCGTGATTGTCCCACGCTTGCACTTGCCAGTAGTAACGCACACTAGTCGTCGGCGCGGGACCCTGGTACGGAACTTGGATGGACGCGTCCGAAGTCTGCTTGCCCGAATCCCACAACAGTTTGCCGCCGGCAAGGTCAGCTTGCGAATCGGCTACACGAATTTGATAGGCAGTCTGCATCGTCGCGCGCACCGGCGAAACCAGCTCCCAACTTAGACGGGGCTGCAATACGTCGACACCGATGGGATTAGTCTTGTATTCACAACGAAGGTTGACTACAGAAAGTGGAGTTACTGCCGCCTCCATAGAGCCGAGACAGCTTACCGCGGTAGCCATGCATAGCAACGAGCGCACGAGCTTCAGGAGATCCTCCAGCAACGAATAATTCTGGTGTTGGTGCGAAGGCAGGCTGTTGATGCGTCACAAACACGGTCGACGGCAAATAGTAGCTGCGCGAGGAAATGGTTTGGCTCGCTTCTTCTCTCCAAGTAACTCCCGGCGTCTTTCAATCTTCGATGGATAACTGGCATGAGACCATCTTAGAGTTTCTGTAACCTCTGCACATCATGCACGCCAGGAATTTGCCTGACTCCATCCATGATCTTCTGCAGATGTTTCAAGTCCGCGATCTCAAGGACCACGTCGACACTTGCCTGGCCATTCTGGCTGCGCGCTTCGATGTTGCGAATGTTGGTGTGAGTATCGCTGATCACGGCGGTGATCTGTTTTAGCATGCCGAAGCGGTCATCACAAAGCAGAGTGATCTTTACAGGATAAGAAACAGGCTGCCCATCTTTATCTCCGGCCCACAGCACATCGATGCGCCGATCTGGCTCGTAAAGAAGATTCGTGACGTTGGGGCAGTTGACGGAATGGACTGCCACTCCTTTGCCGCGAGTAACGTATCCTACAATCGCCTCGCCTCGAATTGGATTACAACAGCGAGCGCGATATACGAGTAAGTCGCCTGCTCCACGCACAACGATGGCGTTGCTGTCGCCTCCGAACACGCGCCGTACCACGCTGGTAAAACCTTGCGATGCGGCGTGCTCTTCGGTGTCTGACATGGGCTGCGCTCCGGCGGGCGCAAATTTCGCCAGCACTTGGCGGGCAGAATATTTTCCGTACCCGATGCCAGCCATCAGGTCGTCGGGCCGTCCAAGCCCGTATTCACTGGCGGCTCTTTGCAGGTCAGCTTCTTTAATTTCTTTTAGCGAGATGCGATATTTGCGCGCTTCCTTTTCGATCAGCTTCTTTCCAATTTCAATGGCGCGCTCACGCTGATGAACATTGAGCCAGTGTTTGATCTTGTTGCGAGCACGCGAAGACTTAACAATCGCCAGCCAGTCGCGACTCGGTTTATGCCCCGGTTGCGTAATGACTTCGACAATATCGCCGGAATGCAGCTTGTGACGCAGCGGAACCATGCGCCCGTTCACTTTGGCCCCAGTGCAACTGTGACCGACTTCAGTGTGAATCGAGTAAGCGAAATCAATTGGAGTAGATTCCCGCGGCAGCACCAAAACCTTGCCCTTCGGCGTGAAGGTGTAGACCTCCTCGGGATACAGATCGACCTTTAACGTGGAAAGAAATTCATTAGGATCGGTGACATCGCGCTGCCACTCGACAACCTGGCGCAACCAAGCGAGACGCTGCTCGTCCTCTGCGGAAACCGGGCCGTCCTTATACTTCCAGTGGGCGGCAATTCCCTCCTCGCACATCTTGTGCATCTCTTCCGTGCGAATCTGAATTTCAAAAGTCTCGCCCGTCTCGGTTATGACGGACGTATGCAAGGACTGATAAAGATTAGGGCGAGGCATCGCAATGAAATCTTTAATGCGCCCGGGGACGGGACGCCACAAATTATGAATGATGCCGAGAACGGCGTAGCAATCCTGCACTGAGTTCGTAATAACGCGCATGGCGTAAAGGTCATACACCTGGTCAACACTAATGCGCTGCCGGATCAATTTCTTATGAATGCTGTAGAGCCGCTTGATGCGGCTTTCGACCCGACCCGTGATTCCGGCTTCCTTCAGTCCATCGCGCAATACTGTCTCCACGCGCGACATGAACGCTTCGCCCTCTTTGCGCTTGGATTCGACGGCAAGACGCACTTGCTCATAGCCGATAGGATCAACGTACTTGAAACCGAGATCCTCAAGCTCACCGCGAATCTTGCCCATGCCCAGGCGGTGCGCAATGGGGGCATATATGTCGAGCGTTTCGCGCGCAATTTTCTGCTGCCGTTCCGGATCGAGATGCTCAAGCGTGCGCATGTTGTGCAAGCGATCAGCGAGCTTGATCAAAACGACGCGAATGTCGTCGACCATCGCCAGCATCATTTTGCGCAGATTTTCGGCTTGCGCTTCCTCTTTAGTAGAGAAATCGATCTTGCTGATTTTGGTAACGCCCTCCACGATGTGCGCCACCTGCTCGCCGAATTCCTGCCGAATTTCTGCCGCAGTGACAGAGGTGTCTTCAACCGAGTCATGGAGAAGGCCCGCGGCGATGGAAACCGCGTCCATCTTCATGTCGGCAAGAACATTGCCAACTTCGAGCGGATGTACCAGGTATGGCTCACCGGAGGCGCGGGATTGTCCGGCATGATGTTTTTGGGAAAATTCGTAGGCTTTCTTGACGATATTTAAATCGTCATTCGGGCGATTCTCGCGCAGCTTCTTCATGAGCTCGCGGAAGCGGGTTACCGTGAGCACGTTGGTCGCGATCTGTTGACGCAACGTCGCCATGATGGATTTTAACCCAGCGGGAGCGCAGAACAGCCATTTCCCTGCTACTCGTTGCCTATAGTTTAGCGTTGTTTGGGAAGCGGCCAGAACTCTATACAATCTTCAGTCAACCGAATCTTAAGAAGTCGACGGGATGGCATTCATGGAGTTACAGCTCACAGAAACTGAAGTTCGCGTGCTGGGTTCGCTGATCGAGAAGGACATCACCACGCCGGAGTACTACCCGCTGTCGCTGAACGCGCTGGTGAACGCCTGCAATCAGAAGTCGAATCGCGATCCCGTAATGCAATTGAACGAAGACGCGGTGCGTGATGCACTCGAAGGCTTACAGCAGCTGCGCATGGCCGGACCCGCTCGTGGAGCCGACAGCCGCGTCACCAAGTATGA
>PLBX01000265.1 GCA_003135495.1 Acidobacteriaceae bacterium
CGTGGTGACTGAGGTTTACAAGTTCGCGCAGGAGATCGGAGCCGCCACCAACGAGCAATCCCACGGCTCATCGCAGATTGCACGCGCCACTACCCGGCTCAATGAGATCACGCACGAAATCAACTCTGCGGTGGAAGAGCAAGCGTCCGGAGCGCAAGCGGTCGTGCAGGCGATGGAGCGCATGCGTGAATTAGTGCAATCGAATACGTCGGGTTCAACGGAGCTGGCTGCATCGTCGGATCAGATGTCCAAGATGTCGCGGGGCCTGCTTGATTCAATGGACCGTTTTGCATTGCGCTCCAACGACAAGTCCAACGANNGTGGGACGCGAGACTTACGGCGTGCCCATCACCTCGCTGCATGAGATTGTCCGCGTACCGGAGATCACTGCGGTGCCGGATGCACCTCATTATCTCGAAGGGGTAATTAATTTGCGCGGCAAGATCGTTTCCGTAGTGGACCTGCGGAAGCGCTTCGGACAGCCGGCGACGGAACTGAATCGGCGCAGCCGAATTTTAGTAGTCGAGCATAAGGGCCGGCTGGTTGGGATGATTGTCGACTCGGCGTCAGAAGTTTTGAAGATTCCGGAAAGCGAAATCGAAACTGCGCCCGCCATGATGCAGGAGAGCGGGCTGGATTGCGTAACCGGCCTCGGCAAGTACCAGGGACGGCTGATTATTCTGCTCGACGTCGGCCAGGTTTTGACACTTCGCGATTCCGAGAGCGAAACAGCGGCGGTAAAAGGTAAGCCTGGAACCAAAGCGGGAGCCGGGAGTGCAGCTGTTTCAGCAGCAAAGGGAGCTTCGATCGGAAAGTAGGGCGCCACTAAACGACGGGCGAAATAGAGTAGGGCGAGCTATCGGACTCATGAATACCAGCGACACACCTTCACTTACCGAGGCGGAATTAAAACTGCTGCAAGCGCTCGTCTATCAGGAATGCGGCATGCATTTCGACGATCGCCGCACGCCGTTTCTGCAAGACCGATTGTTGCGCCGTTTGAAGGAATGCCATCTCGACTCGTTCTATAGCTATTACCGCTTGCTGATCAGCCAAAAGGGCAAAGAAGAATTAACCTGCCTGCTGGAAAATCTTACTGTCAACGAGACGAGTTTTTTTCGCAACAAGGCGCAGCTCGATCTGTTTCAGCGCGACGTCATGGACGATCTCCTGCGCCGCAAACAAGAGCGTCGCGACTATAGCGTGCGAATCTGGAGCGCGGGTTGTTCCACNNCCACCGGGCAGGAACCTTACACCGCGGCGATGCTGGTGGCGGACGCGTTGTCCTATCATTATTTGCGAAATCCCCTGCCCTTCGAATCGCCGCTTCCAAAACCGCTTGTCCCAGCGCCATGGCGGGTGGAAATTCTTGCCAGCGACATTAACTATTCGGTGTTGCGCACGGCGCAGGAGGCGTCCTATGGCGAGCACCAGATGGCGGCCGTGGACTATGGCTATCGCTTGCGGTACTTCGACAAAATGGGCGACCGCTATTCGGTGAAGAAAAATGTCAAGGAACTGGTGCACTTCGATTTTCACAATCTGAAGACAGAATATCTGCCCCAACGCAACGACGTAATTTTCTGCCGCAACGTGATGATGTATTTCGACGAAGCCGAGCAGAGGCGATTGGTGGAGAAATTTTATCGTTGCCTCAATCCCCAGGGTTATCTTTTCGTGGGGCATGCTGAAAGCCTTCTGGGACTAACGGAGAAATTCCAGATGGTGCATCGCAATAGCGGCACCGCGTACCAGCGCGTACAGGTGAAGGTGTGAGCGGTCCCCCCGAAGACAGGATGAAAGAACTCCGGCAACTGTTTTTTGAAAGCGCCGGAGAGCTGGTCCAGAAACTGAACGACGAAGCCATGCAGCTGGAGAAATCTCCGGGTAACGCGGAGACAGCTCGCAGCCTGCGGCGCACAGTGCANNACCTTGAAGGGAGATTCAGCCGCCTGCGGCTTTCGCGAGCTCAGCGAACTGGCGCATGAATTCGAGGACGTTTTAAGTCTTGAAAACACAGTCTCTGCCGCTGCCGTTCCTGAGATTGCGTTGCGCGCGGCCGATGTTTTTGCAGGCTTGCTGGAAGCGTATCGCAAGGGAACCAAACTTCCTGCCATCCAGTCTCTACGAGCGGATATCGCACGACTGGCGGGCGGATCGCAGCGCGGTACTAAAAAATCTTCCAAGAAAAAATCAAGCAAAGCTGCCGCCAAAAAGGCGCTATGGTCGGAGTATGAACAGCTTGCGATCGCCCGCGCCGCGGCTGATGGCAAGCGACTTCAGCACATCGTAGTACGCATTGATCCGCAATGCTCCATGCCGATCGCGGGGCGGCAGATGATCCAGTTGGCCCTAGCCGGTTTGGGAGACGTTCTGGCAATTTATCCGCCAGAGGGCAGTCACGACGCGTCACTGCAGGTCGAAGCGGCCCTCGCTTCTGAAAAGTCGGCGGAACAGATCGTGATGAAGTGCAGCATTCCGACGATTGTGCTGGACGTAAAAGTAAAGTCGCTGCGTATTGAAAAATCGATCGATCCCCAGCCCGTAGCCATTACTGCCGATACCGCCGCGCAGGCTCAAGCCCTCGCGGATATCGATTCCAACCGCGGGGAGAACGCGCTCGCGGACCTCGCGCTTGATGTGAGCAGCAATCTGCCGACTCCTCCGGCGGAGCCGGTTGCGGGAACTCCGCAGGTTGGCGGATCAGACAACTTATTGCGCGTCGATGCGGAACGTATCGACAGCGTACTCAATCTGGTCGGGGAATTGATCCTCGCGAAGTCCATGTTGCAACAGGCGCTCCTCGAATTTGGCCAACGTTTTCCGAAGGACACCTTGCGCGGCAAGTTCGCTGACGCCATGGCATTTCAGGGAAGGGTTCTAAATGACCTGCAGCATTCGGTGATGAAGATTCGTATGGTGCCGGTCGATCAATTGTTCCGGCGCTTTCCACGTATCGTGCGTGACGTTAGCATCCAGTGCGGAAAAGAAGTCGCGCTCTCAGTTCGAGGCGGCCAGACCGATCTCGACAAGAGCATTCTCGACGCGATCTTCGAGCCTCTCACTCATTTGGTGCGAAATGCAATTGGCCACGGCCTGGAGACGGCGGAAGAGCGAATCAAGTCCGGCAAACGGCCGCAAGGGACTTTGAGGCTGAGCGCTTACCACCAGGGAAACCAGGTCGTTATCGAGATTTCCGACGACGGGCGTGGCATTCAGGTTGAGAAGGTTCGGCAACGAGCCTTGTCGAACGGATTGCTGACCCCGGCGCAAGCGGAGCGCTTGAGCGAAGCGGAAACATTAGAGCTGATTCTGCAACCGGGATTCTCTACCGCGGAGGAGATTACTGAACTTTCCGGCCGCGGCGTCGGGTTGGACATTGTACAAAGCGTTCTCGCGCGCTTAAAGGGAACGGTGCAGATCGAAACTGCGCCGGGCCGGGGGACCACCTTCCGGCTCCGCCTTCCACTCACGCTGGCGATCATCCGGGCGCTTATGTTCCGCGTGGAACAGCGACTCTATGCCTTGCCGTTGAATGCGGTGGCCGAAATTGCGCGCACCATCGAAGGTGACATTCACCAGGTCGAGCACTATGACGTGTTGCAATTACGCAACGATGTGCTGCCTTTGCTGCGACTCGGTTCGAAGCCTCCGAGCGGTCCTGAAACGGCGAGGCGCAAAGTGTTTGTGCTGGTGATCCACAGCGGAGAGCGAAAGTTTGGAGTAATTGTTGACGGACTTGAAGGCGAAGACGAGCTCGTCATCAAGGCGCTCGACGACCACTCCATTACGACGGACTTAGTCAGTGGAGCATCGATTCTCGGCGACGGCCGCGTGGTTCTGATCCTGAACATGATTGCGCTGATGGAGCGCTTCACGCGCGGGCGGTCGGACGTGCATGGTTCGAGCATGACAGGTCTGCTATCGGGCGTTGTGCCGGTCGCAGCGGGCAGCGGTCAAATGGCGGGAGAACAGGGAATGGGAAGTGCAGGGGGCCAGGTATGAAAAAGCCGGTGCGCGTCTTGGTGGTGGACGACTCGGCGCTGATGCGGAAGCTGATTCCGGGAATCCTCGAAACGGATCCATCCATCGAGGTGGTCGGAACAGCAATCGATGGACATTTTGCGTTGAAAAAAATAGAGGATTTGTCGCCCGATGTGGTGACCCTCGATCTGGAAATGCCCGGCATGAATGGCATCGATACGCTGAAAGAGATCATGCGGCGTTCGCGCTTGCCGGTAATTGTGGTCAGTTCTCATAGTACGAGTGGGGCGAATATCACTCTGAAAGCGTTATCGCTTGGAGCATTTGATTTCGTAGCCAAGCCGAAAGACGTTTCCGCGCGCATGCCGGAAATTGCGGCCGAATTGATCAAAAAAATCCACGCCGCAGCTCAGAGCGGAGGCGTGCAGACTCAATTCCTTCCGGTAGAAACGGCGAGCGGTCAACATAACAAGATGCGGCCTATAGCTCCGACCCATATCGTCGCCATCGGAGTCTCTACGGGCGGCCCGAACGCTTTGCAATATCTTTTTTCCCAGCTGCCGATCGAATTTTCGGGAAGCATCCTGGTCGTGCAACACATGCCTGACGGGTTCACCGAACTGTTTTCCAAGCGATTGGACGATTGTTGCCCGATTCGAGTGAAGGAAGCGCAATCCGGTGATTTGCTGCTGGCAGGCCGCGCCTTAATCTGTCCGGGTAACCGGCACATGAGAGTAAAAAAACTGCCCTTAGGAAATGTGGCGCTTTTATCCGAGGAAGCTCCGGTGAATGGGCACCGTCCATCGGTGGACGTCATGTTTCGAAGCGTCGCCGAGGTCTTCGGCCCGCAAGCGATGGGTGTGTTAATGACCGGCATGGGGGAAGACGGCGCGGCGGGTCTCGGAGAAATCAGGGCGTCGGGAGGATTCACGGTGGCCCAGAGCCAGCAAACTTGTGTGGTTTTCGGCATGCCGAAGGCGGCCATCGAGCGCGGCTACGCGATGCGAATTGCGGACCTGCAGGAACTGCCGCATATTTTGCAGGCGCAGTGTGCTCCGGAGAGAAGCCGGGGTGAAGTTCTTGAAGTCAAGCGCGGTGTTGGCGCAGGAAGTGACTAGAGTTATCTACCGAAGGTACGTAGATAGTGACAGAGTGTTAATCGTGGAGGAGTGTCATGGAAAAGTTTGCGCCCGTTAAACGGAGCGAGGACGGACAGCCGGTCCGCTATCTGATAGTGGACGATTCCGTTTTTGCGCGAAAGAATCTGGCTCGCATGATCGAAAGTTTCGGCGGACAGGTCATCGGCGAGGCTGGGGACGGCGTCACGGCGATCAGCGAGTACGAACGGCTCTCGCCCGACATCGTTCTCATGGATATCACCATGCCGCAGATGGAAGGCATCGAGGCGGCGGAAAAAATCGTACGCGACCATCCTGGCGCACGCATTGTCATGGTGTCATCGGTGGGCTACCAGGAAAACATTGTCGCTGCGCTGCAACGCGGTGCACGGCACTTTGTCCAGAAGCCGGTGAAGCCGGAAGTTCTGTACGAAGTGATTAAGTACGTAATGCGGGACGACGGGACCTCGGCGCGGGGCGCCGGAGCTGGAGTGTAAGTAAATGCGGATGGATCTCATTCAACCCTTTATCAACTCCGCCGATGCGGTGCTGGCACAGGCGCTGGAGTCTCCGGTCTCCATCGAGGACCTCAGCATGGACGAAAACGCATATCTCAGGCATGGAACTGCCGCGGAAGTGTGTTTGAAGGGGGAGATTGAAGGACGCATTATATTCGACGTGGATCGCGGCACCGGAGTCCAACTCGCCAGCCGGTTGGCTGGAGTCGCCGTCTCAGACACCGATGACGCGCTGGTGCGCGAGGCAGTGTGTGAACTGGCCAACCAGATTATCGGGAATGCCGTCACTACACTGAACGATCAGGGTTTCCACTTTCATGTTCTTCCGCCAACCTTGCACACTTCTGAGCAGGGAGGCAAAAGCAGCGAGGATACGGAAGCTTTAGTGATGTGCTTAAGCACGTCGAGCGGAAATGTATTCATGAACGTGGCGCTGCGGTATCTCCGGCGCCGAGCGACCGAACGTGCGACGGTGGCAGGATAGTCGCTCGTTAATTTTCAGATCTGAAATTCAATCTCACCTTCTGAAGTCACCACAACTGAGTTCAGTTGTCATCGTGAGAGCAGCAAAGGATCGTGCAGGAGGCAACAAATGCATAGGTCCTTCGCTTCGCTCAGGATGACAACTCTCTCAGTATGAACTCCTACTCAGATTTATGGGCCAGCAATCAGGAAGACTGGGTTCTGCGGAGGGTTTTGAGCGCCAGTAATTGGCGACCGGGAACCTACGGGGGCGGGCAAATTCCCAATGTAGCTGTCGACGGAAGTATCAACGATATTTACATTTCCTCCATCGCAACTGGATAGATAGGCGCGGGAACTGTCGCCGGCGGAAGCCATCATAAATCGGAAGCGAGTTGCGACGCAGGCTGGCACGTAGTAAGGAGAACCGACGACGGTTGCGTCGGGAAATCCTGGGACGGCAGTTACGCTCTTGATCGTGTTGCTCGCGGCATCGATCACCGTTACCTGAGGGCAAATATTGCCGTTGGCGTCTTTATAATACGCCCCAACATAGGCGCGGCTCCCATCGGGCAAGGCGGTTACGGCAGAGACCGTGACGGCCTGAACCGCGGTACTTGAGCACGGGTCCGCTGCACTCCTCATACTTACAGGCACTGCTGGGATTGGGATTGGCCCGCCCCCAAGAACCGCCGGCGTGGACTGCGACACATCGACAATCGTAAGCTGGCCTCCTCCCGGAACGTAAAGGCGATTGAGATTGCCGTCATACAGCATATAAGCGGCACCCGGTGCAGTCACGCCGCTATCGATCACGGCATCGGGCCCCGCGGTCGATGTCGTATCGATTGTGCTTATGACTCCGGTAGTGCCGTCGAGCACATAAAGTCGCTGGCTATCGGAACGAGCGATTAACCAGACGGGCGAAGTGAATGTCCCGCCAGTAATCGTTCGCGCGGATCGATCCACAGTGTTGAATCCGCTGACCGTGCCCGACCCTTGATTCGCAACATAAAGTTTTTGGGAGTTTGGCGTTTCAGCAATGGCGACCGGGTTAGTCCCTACCGGGATCGTGTTCGTGAGTGTATTGCTGTTGGTGTTGACGATGCCAACGGACGGCGGAGTATAGCCGGGAAGTGAGACGTAGGCTTGGGTGGATTCCGTTGTTGCCACGAAGTTCGGTGCCGAATTCAGAGGCAAGCTAACCGTGGTGCTTCCAGAAATAAGAACGCTGTTAAAGCTCAGCTTGGTCAACGAAGGGGCGCACGGTGTCGGGGTGCAGGCGATTCCGGTTCCGGCCTGATTTACGACCAGAACCTGGCTGCCGGTTTGCTGGACCGCGTGCACGGGAGCCAATCCAACGTCGGCGATGCTGGTATTTGTGTCGCCTGAAACATCCACCACCATGGCTGAGCCGTTGACGACGCTTCCGTTGTCATTCATGGAGACCACGGTGTGGGCGGCCTTTGGATTCGGAAACACTGGAGGATTCGGGATGATAATCGGGCGGAATGTCTCGCCGCAGCCGCTACAGATCAGATAAACACACAGCACAAGCCCGAGCCAGAGAAACCGCTTCATTCAAACTCCATCAAAAAAGTTAAGTGCGGAATTCGTTATTGTAGCGGGAACTGGGGCGAGAGGGGAAATCACGTGGTCGCAGGAACGCCTTGGGGGGGCGTGAGGCACACGCCAGACAACAGGACCGGGGCTAGCAAGGCGGTTTGCAAAAAGTCGCGTCGAGAATTCAGGCGCGTTTTTTGCGAGGCTTCGGTTGCGCCTGGGCCTCCGATCGCGCGGGGACTTCTTTTTCCGATGCGGCTGGTTTCTTGGTTTGAGCCAGGCTTTCTTTCAAAGCGGCCATCAGGTCAACCACCGGAGCGAGCTTTTTGGGCTTCTCGACAGCCTGTACTTCCCCGCCCTCAAGTTTTGTCTCAATCAACTTCTTTAGGTTGTCCTGAAAAGTATCGTGATATTTTTCCGGATCCCATTTATCGGCGAGAGCTTCGATCAGCTGATGCGCAACTTTGATTTCCGCGTCTTTTATTTCGACATCGGGCGCGCCAAAGGACTCGACCTCGCGCACTTCTTCGGCATAGTACATGGTGTGCAACATCATTCCTCCCTTGTGAGGGCGAAGGAATACGGTGTACTCGCGATTGTGCATGGTAAGTTTGGCGATGGCGACGTAATCACTTTCCTCCAGCGCTTTGGTCAACAGCGCGTAGGGGCGGCGCCCCGCCTCTTCCGGCATCATGTAATACGAAGACTCAAAATATACGGGATCGACTTCATCGGCTTTGACGAACTCGAGAATTTCCATCGTCTTTGCGGTCTTCGGCTCGATCTTCTTGATCTCTTCCGGTTCGATGATGATGTACTCACCTTTACGGTACTCATAGCCCTTGACGGTGTCGGAGCGATCGATGACCTGGTCATCGAGCGGGCAGTAAAGTTGTTGCTTTACCCGCTGATGATCGGTGCGGTGCAGCATATTAAACGAGATGCCAGTGCTGCGCGCTCCCGAAAACAGGCGCACCGGCATCGAGATCAATCCAAACGTAAGATATCCAGACCAAACTGAAGACGCCATTTTTCACCCCAAGGACGATTAAAGAGCATTACTGCCTCTTCCGAAATCACGCTTAAGATGCGTGAACTCCGCCAAGCGTACAGAAGTTTAGCCTAAATGAACTCTGGATTCATCTGCCAGATTACGGGCGAACCCTAAGGCCAAGCACTACCGGACGGGGTCATAAACGTTCGCACACCGAATGTAGTGTTATCCACCAGGGCTCATGGCAGGCTCACCGCTGAAGAGCAAGGGCAGCGTTAAATACATAGAGTCCACGGCAGTGTTGTTTATTGGTGCCAGCGATCAGGTGCGCTGTTTGATGCGGTCAAGCAGCATGAAGACGAATATACCGAGCACCGCGTTGGCTAGGCCTGAGACTAATTCATGCTGCCAACTCCAGGCCATTCGCAGTCCGACGAGCCCGCGCGCGATAAGGAAGTAAACAACTTCGTGCACGACATAAAAGAAGATGGTGAGAAGGAAGCGCGCGCCGGCATTCTCGACGTCCAATTTTATCCCCAGCGAAGAGGCGCCGAAGCCGACGATCGTCTTGGCGATTCCGTAGAGACCGATGGGATGGTGAGTCAAAGCATCTTGCAGGATGCCTATGATTCCTCCTGTCATCAGCCCCGCCAACGGACTGCGACGCGCGGTTGCAAATCCGATCGTTACTAGCAGCGGAAGGTCGAAGATGGAGAAAAAGTGAAAGCGCAGCGGGAGAAATACCTGCAGGAATATAGCCCCAAGCGGTATGAGCACTGTCGCTGGAATACTAAAGCGGTAAACCTCAACCTGCTCTCCCGATGTGTAAGTGATCGCCACGTTAGTTCGGACTGTCCTCGGGCGGGGGCGGACTTGGAACGACGGGTTTCACAGAAGTTTTCGTGGCGGGCGTCTTCTCGGATAATCCTGATTCCGAATCGGGCGGAGAAGAACTTTTGGCGGCCGGTGCCAGTCCTGCTTTAGGCGCTGGAGCCTGAGCGGCAGCCCCTGTCGCCCCTGCCGATGACTGACTGGCCGGAACCTGAGGTTTTGGAGTCGACCCCGATAATGGAGCGCGAGGCGGCACGGAGGCCTTGGAGGCGCCACTCGGAGTCGCGGTAGTNNCAGCCGTTGGGGCCGCAGCTCCTTTTTCGGTGGTCTCCGCTTTTGCTGGAACAGTCGGCAAACGCTCTGCCAAAATATCGACGGCGCGAGAGGCGCCGGTCGAATCGGGTTCGGTCTGTCGCTCGTCAATCTTGGTTACCACCAGCACTTCTTCGAGTTTGCTGAGATCGGCGGCAGGGCGCACTCTAATATTCAGAAACAAATCATTGCCTGTTGAAACTTTCGTTACCCGGCCGACGAGCAGACCCTTTGGGAAAACTCCGTCTCCACCGCTGGTCAAAACCAGTTCCCCGGCAGGTACGGTTTCATCGCTCATAACTTTTTCAAGCACCGCTTCGCCGGTGGGCGTGCCACGCAAAATACCTTGCAACCGGGTTTTGTCGAGTAGCGCTCCGACTCCGCTCGTTTGATCGTTGATCAAGAGCACTTGCGAAGTGGATCGATATACGCGNNAGTGCCTGCAAACGCCGCGCCTGGTCGGCATCCTGACTCAGGCGTGCCTGCTCAATGCTCATGTGCTCCAGCTGCGCCTTGAGGTTGCGATTCTCCGCCCGCACCCCGCGGAGGTAGAAGTAGTTGTGCCAGAGGTTACCGGTTGAGATTTGCACCCAGGCCAGCGTTTTTTCAAGAGGCGCGATTGTGCCCACTGCCCACACGCGGATGAGGCGTGTCGGCTCGCTATCGGTTGGTCGCTTGACCTGAACGGCCAAGCCGAGCACCTGGGCGAATAACACTCCCACTAAAACAATCAGATTTCGGTAACGTCCGAGGACGGATTCCATAACAGCCGTTGTCAGTTGTCAGTTCTCAGT
>PLBX01000408.1 GCA_003135495.1 Acidobacteriaceae bacterium
GGGCGTCCCCGCCCGGCCACCCAACTGCCAGCGAACTACTGGACGGGCGAGACGCCCATCTCTCCATACTTCTACCGAAATCGCCAATTCCTAATGTCGGT
The DNA here is from genome assembly GCA_003135495.1 of Acidobacteriaceae bacterium. Classification (GTDB taxonomy): domain Bacteria; phylum Acidobacteriota; class Terriglobia; order Terriglobales; family Acidobacteriaceae; genus Acidiflorens. Next base: position 102 of record PLBX01000408.1, read on the forward strand.
GAAGTGCCCAGCTATCGCCGCGGCCGCCGCCATCATCGGGCTAACGAGGTGTGTGCGTCCCCCGCGTCCCTGTCGCCCTTCAAAGTTGCGATTGCTGGTTGAGGCGCAGCGCTCGCCCGGTTGCAGGATGTCGGGATTCATGCCGAGGCACATGGAACACCCCGACTCGCGCCACTCAAAGCCCGCGTCCAAAAAAATGCGGTCCAAGCCTTCTTTTTCCGCCGCGCGCTTAATCGCCTGCGATCCGGGCACGACCATGGCACGAACTTTCGGATTCACATGCTGCCCTTTTGCCACTCGCGCCGCAGCCCGTAAATCTTCAATGCGCGAGTTAGTGCACGACCCGATGAACACGCGATCCACAGTTATTTTTTCCATCGGCGTCCCGGCTTCGAGCCCCATATACGTCAGCGCCTGTTCAGCGGCCCGCCGGTCCGAATCCTGCGCGAAACTCTTCAACTCCGGAACGCGGGCGGTCACGGCAACCACCATTCCTGGATTCGTTCCCCACGTCACGAACGGCGCCAACGATGCAGCGTCAATCTCAATCAGTCGATCAAATCTTGCCCCATCGTCGCTGGCAAGCGTCCGCCAGTAGGCAACCGCATCATCCCAATCTTTCCCTTTCGGGGCAAAGCGACGGCCATTGACATAGGCAAACGTTGTTTCATCGGGAGCGATCAATCCCGCTCGCGCGCCCGCTTCGATGCTCATATTGCAGAGGGTCATGCGGCCTTCCATCGACAGCGCCCGCACTGCATCGCCAGCGTACTCGATCACATGTCCAGTGGCGCCGTCGGTGCCGATGCGTCCGATGATTCCTAGCGCCAGGTCCTTCGCGGTCACGCCCTCCGCCAGTTTTCCGCTGACGCGAATTTGCATCGTCTTCGGCTTTTTCTGCGGCAGGCATTGCGTTGCCAGTACGTGTTCGACCTCTGACGTTCCAATGCCGAACGCCAGCGATCCAAAAGCGCCGTGAGTTGACGTATGACTGTCCCCGCAAACGATCGTCATCCCCGGCAAGGAGATTCCAAGCTCCGGACCGATGACGTGAACAATGCCCTGCTCGGCCGAATCCATGTCGAACAGCGGAACCCCGAACTCGCGGCAATTTTTTTGCAGCGCTTCAATCTGCTTCAGGGCGATCGGGTCGGTGATCGGCAGACCTCGCGGCGTCGTCGGAATGTTGTGGTCTACAGTTGCGACCGTACGCAAGGGCTGGCGCACACGCCGTCCGTTCGCACGCAACCCATCGAAGGCCTGGGGCGATGTAACTTCGTGCACCAGGTGCAAGTCGATATAGAGCAGTGCAGACTGCCCTTCCGGCTGGGCGACTACGTGCGCGTCCCAAATTTTTTCAAAAAGAGTGCGAGGGGGCATAGGCAATTATCAACACCTTATTTTAAACGGAAAAGGTTCTGTTATTAGTTTACCAACCCGTGTGCATGGAATCTTCGCCCAGCCGATTTTTATGGATTTTAATTGCGAAGTTGACCTTCAAAGACGTTCTCAAAGTTGCTCGCGGCGCCCTCGTTTGGCTCGGACGGGCGATCCGCCCGTCCCCACACGCCCTTCCAAGTAACGCGTAATAACGCAGCACAATTCTTACTTTCCAGTTATGATTTACATATCACTTAATAAGTCTAATTGAAGGAAGGCTGTATGATTAACGGCAAACGTATCGCCGTCGTATTACCTGCTTACAACGCGGAAAAGACGCTGGAGGCTACCGTCCGGGAGTTGCCGGACGTGGTCGATATCAAGATATTGGTTGACGATCATAGTTCCGATCGCACCGTCGAAGTGGCGCATAGCCTGGGTATCCCGTTCTTTGTTCATCACCGCAATTACGGCTATGGACGCAATCAGCAGACCTGCTATCGCGAAGCTCTAGCCGCTGGCGCCGACGTTGTCATCATGGTTCATCCCGACTATCAGTACACGCCGCTTCTGGTCACGGCCATGGCGAGCATGGTTGCTTACGGCGTCTATGACGTGGTTCTAGGCTCGCGCATTATCGGCGGCACAGCATTGCATGGAGGCATGCCGCTCTACAAATACATCTCGAACCGCGCTCTCACCGCCATAGAAAACATTTTCCTGAACGTCAAGCTCTCGGAATATCACACCGGTTATCGCGCCTTCAGCCGCGAAGTCCTGACCCGCCTGCCGCTGCGGGAAAACAGCGACGATTTCGTCTTCGATAATCAGATGCTCGCCCAATGCGTGTATTTTGGTTTCCGCATCGGCGAGGTGTCCTGTCCCACCAAATACTTTGAGGAAGCCTCGTCCATCAACTTCCGCCGCAGCGTGGAGTACGGACTGGGAGTGCTAAAGACGGCCGTTCAGTTTGCGCTCGAGCGCGCCGGAATCGCGCACAATCCCATCTTCAGCGAAAAGGGTAAGACTCTCGAAGCGGGATCTGACGTCTACTATGAGGGCGGATCGCCCGTGGCCCGGCAAAGAGCGGCTTCCAGGAGTTAGCGCTTCCGCGAGAGGAAGCCTAGAATTTTGCTGGCAAGCTGGTCCGAGAATCCGTAGCGCGCCTTAGCTTTCGAATAGAGATCCACGGCCTTCTTATCCAACCAGATCATGCCCGATTTCAACGGTCCATCTTCCGGACGCGGCCGGTAATTTGTCGATCGGGCTTTAACCGGGGCAACCGATTCGACGGTGTAGTAATACAGCGCAAGGCTTTTACGCGATTCATCCCTGGGACAACGAACGGGGTCGGGAAATCCGTGGTAAGAAATTTCGTCGGTCCGGAAGATCAGCGCATCATTAAACAACGGTGGTATCTTCACAACACACCGGCGCATTTCGCGATCCCATAGTTCAAGCGCGCCGCCCCATTGCTCCTCCCAATCAGGATTTAGATACAGAATCAGATTTACTTGCCGTCGCCAATTCTTGTGATAGTGGTGATTGCTGAAGTCTGTGTGCACGTTCAAAAATCCGCCGGCACCGCACTGATGCAACCCGCCACCCTCAAGCATGTCGTCCGATAGCAGATTCGGAATGCCGGTCAACTCCGACAGCCAATGTACAAATGCCGGAGAATCTAACTCATCAACCACTTCACCCAACCGCTCGGGAAAAAGTGACCGCTTCGCGAGTCCTACTTTGTTCTCGTTCGGATGTTTGTAACGCGTCCAGGCGTCGGTGGCCAGCCCCGGAAACTCGGCGGCCATTTCGCGAGCAACATCAGCTTCCAGAAAATTCCGCAAATACACATGCGGATAAGGCTGATTCTGCTGAAATTGCTGCTTGAGGCGGGACAACTGTGCGGACCATTTCGCATACGGAAATGAAGTGCGAGTTATCGGAGACAACGCGGGGTCCGCCATGCGCCTGGATTGTGATGGTGCCGTTAGACCTATATCGATAGGCTAACACAGGCGGCGGACGCTGGCAGGGCTCAAGGGACCATCCTTCAGTCTGTCCGGCAGACGCGCACCGTCGCATTTTCATAGGGGCATCGCAGCCCAGCGGAGGCCGGCGCGCGAGAGCCGGATTGTTGGACAATGACCCACGTAACGCCGTATTTTTGTCGCAGACGATCGAAGTCTTGCTTGCCAAAACGCTCGAAGTTTTTCTGATCCTGGACCTGCTTTTCCCAATCTACCGATAGCGGCGGGAACATCGACGCCGCTCCCTTGTCTTTAACCAGGTCGGCTAGCATACTGCGCTCAGCGCGCGCCCGAAACCCATTTTCATCTTCGCCCGGCAATTCCATGTGCCGCGGATCGATAGCAAATAAGGCGTCCACCGGCGTGTTACCGCGAATCCATTCAAATGCCTGTGCCCACTGGTTACGCGGCTGCGCCCAAGGCCATTCGATGTGTGCACTCACGGGAAACAATTGCCGTTGAGCAAAATACATTCCCAAACTCAGTGGCACAAATAAAGCTACCCAGCGCCACACACTGTGCTGTAACACGTATTGCCCCAGCAGCCCCCCAACAACGACCACCAGAACCATGTAGCACAAAGCCAGGCAACGCAGCGGCTGAAGGCGCGCCAAGGCTTCTAATCGAACCGACAGGCCCAACCCGATCGCTGCCACTGCGGCCACAACCACGAATGGAACCATTGCACGCGATACCAGCTCCAGGTTCTTCATGCCGCGGCGGCGCGCCCAAGTGCCGAGGCACCAGAAGATTAGGACTGGTCCAATCGCTCCGAGCCACTCGTACCACTCCCATCGCAAGACGTAATGGGAGCGCTGCAGCCACGCGACCTTATGGTAAGCCGGTGGCGGAGGTGCAAACGTAATGCCGAAAGGAAGAGCCGCGGCGAATCCCAAAAAATGCGGACGCACTTGATCGAGCAGGACGAGCCATACGCAAAATACAATGCCAAAACCAGCCATAAAGGGATGCATCGCTGCGGCAAACGCCAGCCACAATGCCGCTCGCCCGTATTTGCGATCTAAGACTTCGGCCACCGCAAACAGAACGGAAAATGCCGCCAGATTTCGCGGGTTTAAGAACTGATCGAGTATGTAGAGCCAGGTTCCAGCAATGGGTAAGGTCAACAACGCGGCCGTCAGCGCCACCGCTCCCCATTGGGCGCAGGCTAGCTTTCGATCTTCTCTGCCCGGCGATTGGATGTCGAACAATACCGTTGCCAGACGCAAGCTTCCCGCCAGCAACAAAAAGATGGACAGCAATTGCCACAGAAAGGCTGCCCAAACTATCGGTAAATGCGTGGCGCGAACTGAAAACGCGATCAGATTGGGATAAAAGGAATGGCCTGCATGCTCGCCAAAAAATTCCGTATTCACCGGGAACAAGCTGGGATTAAGGATTTTTAAAACACCCGGCAAATAAATCTCAGCGTCCTCCGCGTAGGGATGGTAGCCATGAATAAGAAGTGCAACGCCAGTGAAGATGAATAATATAAAAAAAGTTTTAGTCTTACTTTGTGCGTTGGGTCCGAGTGTTCGGGCCTTGGGGTCGAGTGCTTGAGTTTTGGGATCGAGTTTCGTCCTCAGAAATATTTCTCCGCGCCTTCAAAGAGAATCCCCGCCGCTGGAAGCCAAGGTCAACGAATCCCGCTTGCGGCATATAGCAGCTCGATCCCACGGCAAGTTCAGATTTACGTGGGGACGGACGCATTCGTCCGTTCACCGGAGCGCAGCTCCGTACCCCTCGCGATCTTGCCCTCGCCGGGACGGACGAATGCGTCCGTCCCCACGTTAGCCTTGCCTGTCATAGAATTAAATGAGAATGCAGCATTCTGATTCCCCCATGTCCTCAAGCGAAAAGCACAACCGGAGCCGCGCTGTGGTTCTTCTCAGTGGTGGAATGGATTCCTGCGTCTGCGCGGCATTGGCAGCTCGTGACCATCAGGCCGCTGCCGTGCATATCAGCTACGGGCAGCGCACGGAAGAGCGGGAGCGGCGCGCGTTTGAGGCCATTTGCGACCGGCTTGGAATCGAGGAACGCTTACTGGTGCGCAACGAAGCGCTGCGTGCGATCGGCGGGTCGGCCCTCACTGATTCGAGCATCGCTGTCCCCGAATCGCATGGCATCCAATCTCCCGGCGTGTCCCAGATTCCCGTCACTTACGTTCCATTTCGCAACGCTCATTTCCTGTCTGTCGCCGTCAGTTGGGCCGAGGTTCTAGGAGCCATGCAGGTTTACATTGGAGCGGTTGAGCCCGATAGTTCGGGCTATCCAGACTGCCGTCCGGAGTATTACCGCGCCTTCAACGAGGTTGTAAAAGCGGGCACGAAAGAGGGAGACATTACGATCGTGACTCCGCTCATTGCGATGCACAAGGCCCAGATTGTGCGACTTGGCCTTGAACTGAATGCCCCGTTCGATTTAACGTGGTCATGCTATCAGCGCGAAGATCGCGCTTGCGGCGTCTGTGATAGCTGCGTGCTCCGGCTCCGCGCATTTCGCGAAGCCGGAGCGGAGGATCCAATTCCGTATGAGGCAAAAGCCGCTCAGTTGCGCTAATTGGCCTTAGCGGGACAGTAGTGTTGGATTCGTATCAGGGTATCGCTTTAGCGATACCGTAAAGTCTTTTAAAATTAGCCACCCCTTGAGGGGCCTAGGATTCAGTAAATCCAGTTGCAATTGCCGGGAGGCAAAATATCATGCGGAAATCTTTAATCCCTGCCCTACTGTTCGTCCTCGCCTTGGGACTCTCTCTTCCCTTGGCGGTTGCGCAAACCACCGGAACCATAAAAGGAGTCTGTAGAGACTCCGATGGCAAGCCCATCGTCGGCGCTGAGGTCGAGTGGACCGGGACTGAATCGGGCCACGTCTACAAGCTCAAGACCAATAACAAGGGCGAATATTTTTCCCTCGGGATTGTCCCTGGAAAATACAACGTCAAGCTCAGCAAGGACGGTAAGGAACTGTTTCATCTCAACGGCATTCCAGTAGGCTTGGAAGAGCTATCGCAGGATATCGACCTGAAGAAAGAACAAGCGGCGCAAGCCCAGGGACAAGGAATGACACCGGAACAGGCCAAAGCGAAGGCCGACGCTGCCGCCAAGGCCGCTACCGAGAACAAAACTGTCGGCTCGCTCAACGATAAACTCAACGCCGCCAAAGCCGCGTCCGATGCCGGCGATTACGAAACGGCAATCGCAACACTGAACGAAGCCAATCAGATCGACGCCACGCGCGATCTCATCTGGTTCAAACTCGCCGATGCCTATCGCCTGTCCGCCACCAAGCAAACCGATCCGGCGGAAAAAAAGAAGCGCTACGAAATGGCCTCCACCAATTATCAGAAGGCGATTGAGCTGCGCGGCGCTTCTGAGACCGCGCAGAAAGACCCTGAGAACAACTTGAAGATGGCGGCTTATTACAACAACCTGGCAGAGGTCGATGCGAAATCGCAAAAGACCGATGACTCCATCGCCAACTACAACAAAGCGTCTCAACTGGATCCAACGCACGCTGCCACCTACCTTTTCAACGAAGGAGCGGTGCTCACCAATGCAGGCAAAGTCGACGAAGCGATTGTGGCTTTCGATAAAGTAATTGCCACCGATCCCACCAAAGCTGACGCCTACTACTGGAAGGGCGTCAACCTGATCGGCAAGGCTACCTTGAAGGGCGACAAGATGGTTGCGCCCGATGGCACCGCTGAAGCCTTTCAGAAGTATCTCGAACTTCAGCCAGAGGGCAAACTGGCGCAGCCCGCAAAAGACATGTTGGCCAGCATCGGCGCCAGTGTGGAAACCGGCTACGGAAAGAAAAAGCCAGTGAAGAAGTAACCAGACCCTGTACCCAGCGCCAGACACGTAGGGGCGGACGCATTCGTCCGCCCCCACCCGCGAGCGGCGCTGGAGTATCGGCGCGTCCTTCAGTTACCGAAGTCTATGACCAAAGTGTCCTTCGCTCTTCCCCTCTTCCGCGCTACATTCAATAGATAGCTTTCTCCTGCGTTTCTCCCCTTGTGGCGTAATTCTCTAATTAACTGGGAGCGTTTTGAATGGCTGCACCGGGGAATTCCCCAATTTCAATAGCTTTCGAAGGCGTCACTGGAACGGGAGCGATTCCAACGTCCGTTCTACTCGCCGGTATGTTGCGCGCATCCGACAAGGTCAGCGATCTTGTTTTTTCCCCAGGGCGTTCTCCTCAAGTTGAGATTCACGGCCAACTTACTGCGGTTGAAATTCCCGGCAGCGGCACTCTTTCGGCAGACGACACGCGCCGCATTGCCGCCGATTTAATTGGCACCAACAAGCAGGCGATCAATACCCTTCGCGAGCAGGGCTCGTGCGACGTTTCCTACGGTTTGCCCGGCATGGCGCGTTTCCGGGTCAACGTTTTTATCCAACGCGGCAGTTGCGCGATTGTGATGCGCGTAATTCCCACCGTCATTCCAACTTTCAGCTCGCTGCGCCTCCCCGCGCAATTAGAGGAGGCGGCCAAAGTTCGCAATGGCATCATTCTCGTGAATGGCGGAACTGGATCAGGCAAATCGTCTACCCTGGCCGCCCTCATTGACCGCATTAATACCGAATATTGTTATCACGTGCTCACGGTCGAAGACCCCATCGAATTCCTGCATAGGCACAAGAAATCAACTGTGCACCAGCGCGAACTCCACAGCGATGCGCCAAATTTCACCTTGGCCCTGCGTGCTGCGCTGCGGCAGGCGCCACGGGTCATCATGGTTGGTGAAATCCGCGATCGCGAAACCCTCGAGATACTTTTGGAAGCCGCGGAAAACGGCCATCTCGTGCTTTCGAGCATGAATACGGTGGATAGTTCAAAGGCCGTGGAACGCATTGTCAGCACATTCCCGACTTCCGCCCAGCAGTCGGTGCGCGAGCGTCTCGCGAAAACTTTTCGCTACATCATCACGCAACGGCTCGTACCGCGGCACGACGGAGGCGAGCGCATCGCAATCGTCGAGATCTTGAAGTCCAATTCGCGCACTCGTGACTGTGTCGAGCAAGGCGAACGTCCCGGCCGCACCCTATTGGACGCAATCAAGGCCAGCGAAAATGAAGGCATGCAACATTTCGACGGCGAGATCGCAAAGTTAGTGCGCTCCGGCTTAATCGATTTGGAAACCGGCCTCTGCTTCGCCAGCAATGCGACAGTGCTAGGCCAGGAACTAGCCAGATAAACTTCACTCTTTAATGGAGCGCCGGGCGTCCTCGCCCGGCCAAACCGAAATCCGATTCGCCCCATAAATACTGCGGCGTATCATCTCTCAATGTCCTCCTCTCAAACCCCTGCCTCTCCGTCCGGCGTGCTGTCATTTGAAAACGCGCGGCACCTCGTGGAAGAACATGCTACGAAACTATCTCCCGCTACGGTAGACACAGTGGATTTGCTGCCAGCCTTAGGAAGAATTCTGGCCGAGGAAATCGTGGCGGATCGCGACTTCCCCCCTTTTGACCGGGCAACGCGCGATGGCTACGCGGTGCGGTCAGAGGATGTGTCTCAAATTCCCGCACGTCTTGTAGTAGTCGGTGAGTTGAAAGCTGGCGCCTGGCCTGACCCCGCAACCTACACGCTCCGCACCGGGCAGGCAGTTGCAATCATGACTGGGGCTCCACTGCCGCCAAATGCAGATGCAGTGGTCATGGTGGAGCACACGTCACTGCTTCGCGAAGAAGCCGCCAATAGCGCGAAACACGTCGAGGTCCGGCGCAGCGTGGCCGCCGGCGACAATTTTGTCCCGCGTGGTTCAGAAGCACGCGCGGGTCAGCCGCTGCTGCAGCCCGGACAGCGACTGGAGCATTCTTCGGTCGCGATCGCGGCATCGGCAGGCAAGAGCCGCGTGAAAGTATTTCGCAAGCCTCGCGTTGCGGTGCTATCGACTGGAGACGAAGTAGTAGAGATCAGTGCGACACCCGGTCCGTCAGAAATACGAAATTCGAATTCATACTCGCTCGCTGCCCAAGTTCACAATGCGGGTGGAGAAGCGGTCCAGCTGGCAATCGCTCCCGACGAACCACGGCAGCTTCGCGCGCTGATCGAAGAAGGCCTGCGCTGCGATCTATTGCTGCTGACCGGCGGCGTCTCCATGGGCAAGTACGATCTGGTGGAGCAGGTTCTAGCGGAATTAAATGCAGAATTTTATTTTACGGGAGCAGAGATTCAGCCCGGAAGGCCCGTAGTATTCGGCTCGTGTGGAACGGACACTCCTGTCCGTGTTGGCAGCGAATCAGCTGCGGACACGCGGACAAGAGTGTCGGCGCCACACATGCAACATAAGAAATATTTCTTTGGATTACCAGGAAATCCTGTTTCCACGATGGTAACTTTTGAACTTTTTGCACGGCCCATGATCGAAGCGTTGGCCGGAATGAAACCTCAGCCCTTAACTTTCCCCCGCGCGCGGCTGAAATCCGAAATCCGAACAAAGACGGGATTAAAAAGATTCCTTCCCGCAGTCCTTTCGGGCGAATTTGAGAATGCCCAAGTCGAACTGGCGCGATGGCAGGGCTCGGGCGACATCGCTGCACTGGCTCGAAGCAACTGCTATGTGGTGATTCCGCCCGATCGCGAACGAATCGAAGCGGGAGAATGGGTGCCCCTACTCCTGCGCTGAAGTAGATAGGCCAAAGAATTTCCTTCGTGTAATTTTGTGCCCTTGGTGGTCAACCATCTTGCGACCCCTGCGATTAAGATCTGGATCGCTGTGAAAGANNAGACTCCGCTATCAATGCAAAGCGGGTGATCCTCGTAGGCTTTGTTAGCTCCGTGCGCTTGGTGTCTTACTGATTCGGATGCGATGGCCACCCCAAATACGATACCCTGTTGACAATGCCGAAAAAGACCTCCCAGCTTTCCCACTACGATGCGCAGGGACAAGCGCGCATGGTCGATGTATCGGCGAAGGCGCGCACGCCGCGGGAAGCTGAGGCAAGCGCTTTTGTGTTGATGTCGCGGGAGGTGTTACAAGCGCTGCCCAAGAATCCGAAGGGCGACCCGCTGGAAGTGGCTCGTACCGCGGGAATCATGGCCGCCAAGCGCACATCGGAGCTGATCCCGATGTGCCATCCGGTGCCGCTGTCGCACATTGCTGTGACTCTGCGCGTGTGCGAGAATGGCGTTTCTATTGCCACAAAAGTAAAGACCACGGCGGAAACCGGCGTGGAGATGGAAGCGCTCGTCGCCGCCACCGTTGCGGCCTTGACCGTTTACGACATGTGCAAAGCGCTCGATAAAGGCATCGAAATTAGAGAAGTAGTGTTAGAACGGAAGTCGGGCGGGAAGAGCGGAGACTTCTCTCGAAACAGCAAGGTCAACGTCAATGGCAGCGGGCGAGGGCGCCCGCTCCACGCGAAATAATTTTTATGGCAAGCAACGTCAAAATTTTGCTGGTGGATGACAACCCCATGGTGCTGGGGATGTTGCAGCAGGCGCTCGCCCCCATGGGCGAGGTCACGGTTGCGACCGACGCGGCGGACGCCTTGCTGAAAGCCGTCGACGACCTCCCTGACGTTCTGATCAGTGACTATCGCATGCCCGGCATGGATGGCCGTCAACTGTTGGAAAAATTAAAAAGCAGGCCGGCAACGTCTGGCATCGCAGTCATCATGATGGCCAGCAAGGGCGACATCAGTGAACGGCTGTCAATGCAGGATCCGATCGAAGATTTTATAGAAAAGCCATTCTTTCTGAAAGATGCGACTCACAAAATCAAGCGCGTAGTGGACCGCATTGCGCTCGAAAAATTGACTAAGGCGTCATCCACCGACGGAATATTGCGCGGCAATCTCTCGCAGATGAACGTGATTGATCTCGTGCAGTCGCTGGAGATGGGACGCAAGAGTTGCCTCCTGACCATGACCAAGGGAGACGACAAATGCCAGATTTATTTCAATCAGGGGCAAGCCAAACACGCCACCTATGGCTCGATTACGGGCGATGAAGCGGTTTTCAAAGTGCTGCGCTGGACGGAAGGAAACTTCCAGATTGATTTCAATGGCAAATCATCGCAGGAAACCACCACGCTCAACACGCAAGGCCTGCTGATGGAGGGGTTACGTCTGCTCGATGAGGCGCAGCGCGATGCGGCGTCTGAAGGTGAAGAAGATGTCCTCCTCGACACCTGAGGCCGCGAGACCGAAGTCCTCATCTTCAAAATACACGCGGGCGGCGGTTTTAACAGTCAGTGATTCCTGTTCTCGCGGTGAAAAAAAAGATCTCTCCGGACCCGCCGNNACAACGGGGGGCACCGGAATCGCGCCCCGCGACGTGACTCCGGAAGCCACCATCGCAGTATGCGATCGCCTGGTCGAAGGAATCGCCGAACATATGCGATTTGAAGGAATGCGCAAGACGCGCTTCGCGGCGCTAAGCCGCGCCGTCTGCGGCGTTCGAGGAACGACTTTGATTTTAAATCTTCCCGGCAGCCCCACTGGCGCGGTCGAATCGCTCGAAGCCGTNNGGGCGTCCTCGCCCGTCCATTCCGTGTTCATCACTTCGCGTAAACTTACTTAATTGAGCAAGCTCAAACATTTTTTCCACGCCTACAGTGAGTGGATCAAGCACGCGCTCGTGCCCTTGGGACCATGGGGAATGCTCGCGTTGGCGGCGGTGGACGGCTCTTTCCTGGGCATGCCGCTCGACCCGATTTTCGTGTACTACGTCTATACCGACCGCTCGCGATTCCTGCTGTACGTACTGCTGGGCGCGGCCGGTTCGGCGATGGGCAGCATCGTGCTCTATATCGTTGGCTACACCGGCGGCGAAGTATTGTTGCGTAAGCGGCTTTCTCCGCAGCGTTTTGAAAAAATTCATGCATCGTTTGACCGCCATGAATTCTGGGCGCTGATGTTCCCCGCCATGCTGCCGCCGCCCACGCCCTTCAAGATTGTAGTGCTGGCCGCCGCAGCGTTTGAAATGAACTTCGGCCATTTTCTGTTGGCGATTTTTGCCGGGCGGTTCCTCCGCTTTCTAATCGAAGCGTTACTTACCCTTTATTTCGGTCCCGGAATCGTAACGCTAACCGGAAACCTATTTGCGCACCACTTCCTGTGGATTCTCGCGGGCTTCGGAGCGCTGGTGGTGGGGTGGTTGATTTGGAGACGGATGAAGCGGGGCCGAGCTTCGCTCGGATTGGACGGGCGAGGACGCCCGTCCCCACACTCAAACTAAACTGCTGGGGCGAGTCGCACTTACGCCGCCGCAGCTCCGTGGGGCTTGTGAGCCGAGCGCGCGATGACCGTGACGATTGCCGGTATACCGAACATCACCGCGGTAAATAATAGATCTCCGGCGACTCCGCGGCGGAAGAACGGGATCGCTGCGGCATAGCAAGTCATCAGTCCCGCGATGGTTTTTGGATACATCGTCCAGCACGCCCACACCGCGAAATTGCTAAGCACGAAGAAGGAAACCGAAGAGGCAAGCGCCGCTCCACCAACTCGCAGCCAGCTACTATTCTGGCGCAGGCTCGTACCCAGCCAAAGTATCGCGGCATACCATGCCCACGTAACGAAGTGGTCCCACGAGAACTGATACGAATAAACGAACTTGGTAAGGATGACGTCAGAAGCGGCGAGAAGAGCAAACGGAACCCAGAGTTGCCGACGTGAACCGCGAGCGCCAAAGTAAAGCAGCGCCGCCGCTACCGGAGTGAATCCCCATGGATGCGCCATAAACGGCATGCGCGCCAGAATCGCAAAAATGACAAATAGATAAGCCAGCATGATTCACCTCGTCAGGAAGCCAAGTTAGATTGTTGCGCGAGCGGACGTTGCTGGTCAAGGCGCGGACAAAAAGAGCGGATGAAAAATCGATTTCCGGCGCATCGCTGCTCTGCCAAGAATACCTGGTTTGCCAACGCTGGTTTGCCGTCGCTGGCTCTGCCGAGTTGCACTCGGGGACGAATGCGTCCGTCCCTACGCTGGATTTGCTATTCATGGTTTTTGCTATCGCTCTTCAGCCCAAAGTGTTCTTCTACTACCTTGAGATCCGGCGACAGAAACACCACTGCTCCCAAGCTGACCCGCGCTTTCCGTACAGGATAGTCATAGCGCAAATCGCGAAACTGAACCGCGTATGCGGCCTGCGAACGCGCAGCAGATGGGTTCGCGACATCAATTTGCAGAGCTAAAGATTTAGTTTCAGTCACCGGATACTGCGCCCAACTCAGGTACACATGTCCAAGATATGAATTCTTCGCTGCCAGCGTAACCGGCGTTTCTTCCGGCTTAGGNNTCCATGGTGGCGAAAAAAGGACGCGTTTCCACCACTCCGTACCAATGAAATGGATTGGTCATGTAAGGGTACGCAGAAACTCTGAGCGCAGCCGCATCTTGGTAGTTGCGTCCTTCCAACGCGGNNGATCGCGGCGAGCCTGCTTCCCGGCGCAGGCTGCGTGTCTTGATCGTTTGAAGCATTCTTCTTTTGGCTCAGCTTTTTGATCAGCGAAACCAATACCGGCACAGTCAGCCCCAAAGTGAGCGCTACCAAAAGAACCGGTTCCACGATAAAAACGATGTCCCACGAATACCAACGCTCGGAGAAGGGCCAGAAGGGACGCACTCCATAATTGTTGGTGAAGTCGAGCAAAAGGTGGCTGAGGCCCGCGAGACAGGCTAAGCCAAAAAGCACTCCCCAGCGCGGCGGAAGATTAGGATGGCGAGTTTTGCGGCCACGCAAACGCCATATCAAATAGATGAACCCGACGACCACAGCCGCCACCAGCGGAATGCCCAGAAAGGAATGCGTGAACCCGCGGTGATGATTCAGTCCGAAAGCCGAACCCCAGAAACGGCTCACCACATCCACGTCTGGAGCTTCGGCCGCCAGGGTGAGCGTAGCCGTCGCCAGCGCCGTTTTGCGATTGAGTCCGGCGCGACCCATGGCCGCGCCGAATAAGAAGTGAGTTACGGGTTCCAATCGTTCTCCCCGGTCCGAATTTTGATGCTGCTGAAATGAGGCAAGCCGCTCTCTACGGGACCGCTGATTCTTGCGCTGACGACCTTTGCACCGTTGATTTTTGCGTTACGCTCGTTGACGGTACAACCAGCGACAGCGCGTCAGGAACCATGGTCATACGTGCCGGTAAACGCCCTATGAGCTCGCCGTCCGCCTCCACATAGACTCTGTCTTCAATAGCGCTTTCGACGCTGGAACCGTTGGAATCACTTCCATCACTTTTCTTTGGCAGGCGGCAGACAATCTCCGAGCAACTGACCAAATCGATGCCGGTAATTTCCCAGCGCCGTCCCAGCAAAACTCCCGCAACATAGCGCAGATAGGCATGGCGGCTGGCCGTGCGGCACATCACTGCTCTAAGATCGTTTCGCTCCAGGGATGCTTCCGGAACCAGTTCGCGCAATATATTTCCGAAATAGCGAATCCGTACTGCCAGCAATTCTGTCAGCAACGCATGTTTACGCGCGCCATCATGTGTCAGATATTCGACCTCGAAGCGCCGCATTTTATGAGTCGCCCACAAATGCCACGCTTTGATGTAATAGCCCGCCATGCCAGACCGGCTTTTCAGTTCCGCAGTGAGCGCGTAGAAAAGATGAGCGTCAACTCCAACCCCGGCGGCGACGGTGAAGTAGCGCGCCGCGCGTTTGCCGTTCAGATCCATGTATTCAACGAGGCCCAGAGGGATGCGCCGCACTCTCCCTTCAATGGCCGCTTGAGCCGCAGCGCCCGGATGTAAGGGAAGTGACAGATCGTGGGCCAGAGCATTGGCGGTTCCGAATGGAAGAACAGCAAGCGCAGCGCCCGTTCCCACTAATCCCTGAATCACATCGCTAATCGTGCCATCGCCGCCGCATGCGAACACGATTTCGCTGCCCGCTTCCGCAGCCACGCGCGCTTTATCCGACGCCTCCGGGCTGGAGTGGCAAATCACAAGATCAGTATGAATTCCGGCAGACTGGATAATGTCGATCGCATGGTTCAATTCCGCGTCGCGGCCGCGGCGTCCAGAATTGGGATTGAAGAGGATTGTCGCTTTGCGCATGCGATTCGCTGGCCAAATCTCGCATGGCCAAATGTAAGTTTACCGTACCGCAATCAACGATCCTTGCCCACCGTTGAATCAGCAAGATTTTCTGTGTTCAGCCAGTTCCATTCATTATTGAGATTGTTTCTTAGCAAACCGAACGCTCAAGATTATGCTGATTACAGTGATGCCTGCGAAAAAAGTAAGCAGCGCCAAACCGCCGCCGCTTGAAACTCTTCCCACCCGAAACAGAATATAGCCGCCTCCCAAATTGATTAGTGCCCAGACAACGTTCACCGTCGGCGACGACAATCCCTTTCCCGGAGGATGAGCAAATGGAGTCGGAAAACGGTTCCCCGAAATCCCATGCACAAAATGAGGCACGGCATTCGCAAGAAACACTCCCGCGAAGAAGCAGGCGATGTAGTGATGCCAGTTCACTGTAGTTTTCCCTTTACGCCGACCCAATCGGCGTCACTTTCTGCTACCTTGCTTGCAGTCGCTCCCACCGATTCGGAGGATGCTCCATGTTTCCCCTCACCACGTCGCACCCAACCTGGAGTCGCAGAGGCGTCTTGAAAGTTGGCGCTTTGGCGGCCTTTCCGCTCGCAGTTCCTTCCGTGATTCACGCGTTCGACGACCAGCAACCCATAGCCGCAAACGGCACCACCGCTCCCTTCCCGATTCCGTGGCTGGACAAAAATGGCAGCCACAATCAGCCCGCCGGTCCGAACTTGGAGCCTTCCCATATCTACCATTTTAAGGGCCGAGTAGCCCGCTGCAGCACCTTCACAGGAATGGGGACCGATAACAAAGGGAATCGAATCGCCTTTGGCAGCCCGACGACTGATTATGGCGTCATGCAAGCAGAATACTGGGCCGCCCGAACTGCCCAACAGGGGACTTTCACTCACATATGACTCACCCTGTTTAAGGGACAGGCTGTCCCTGCGAACCAGATCCACGACTTTCATCCGCCCATTGCGCCCTCTGGACTGTACTGGGTCGTCCCCGTGCCCGAGAGTGGTTTGAGTATCAGTCAAGATGGCCGCACGTTCACCTTGGAGATGCAGAACGTACCCGTAGTCGACCAGCCACGGTGGCCTGCGCTGGACGCAATCGCCACGCGGGCACGCATGAATTTTAAGATGGTCTGGAAATCAACCGGCGAACCAGTGACCTACGAGGACGCCGTCAAACAGTTTCGATTCGCGGGCACACGGGCAACGTGCCAGTTGGAAGCCGAGGTCGAAGTTCCATCAATAGGGTTTTCATGGAAATCCGATCCCCTCAGCACGTCAAAATGCGACTTCGCAATCATGGGCGAAGAGGGTAACGGCCGCTATTACGGCACTGACGGATCCCCCGCGTGATTAGTCGGCCTTGGAGGACGATTTTCGAACTTTCCTGCCATCAGGCTCCTCGAGCTGCAGACCGCGCCATCTGGTAGTTAGTGTAATCGCGATGTTACATCAGCTATGCGGCTTCCGGCCTTCACAATTGCGGCGTCCATGACTTGGCGTCCTCGCCGTACTTTAGGAGGGACAGAACCCCGGGCCACCCAAGGCGACCCGGGAGAATCTTGAATGGGTAATTTGTCAAATCATGCGTCGTCGCCATGCCTAACCGGCTAATTTTTCTGGAGCGACTCCACGTACTTGGTCAGGTTGCTGATTCGCCGGTGCACTTCCGCGTTGGACGGGATTCCTCCGGACGACTCCGTAAACAACTCAGCCCAAACTGGCATATCTTTCGCACCATGGGCGGTAGGCAGATTCGTATCGCCCCGGATCACGGTGTAGACATGCGACTCTGGGAACTTCCCGTCGTTTTGCTTGGCTAGCCTGGTGAGGTCCGGCGGGGAAACCATTAAGGCCTTGGCGGCGGGCCCATTTCCCCTTCCGTTGTCTCCATGGCACACCGCACAGTAGTTGGCATACATGCTTTCTCCCGAGTACGCGGCAACGTGTTTCATCGGCACTTTCTTGATGATGACTTCCTGGGCGGCACAAACAATCGTAAAGGCAAGTAGAAACACAGATACTGCACAAACAAGTCTGCGTAGATGCATAAAAACCTCCTTATCAGATTCTTTCAGGGGCAGCTTTTTCATATCGTTTCAGTGCGTGCGACAACATTCCGCAATCTCTTGCTGCGGCGTCGATGACATCCTTGGTCGTTCCGCCAGAATTGACAATGCAATGCAGATGGAATGCAGATGGAAATGAGGTAACCGTGAGGTGACTCAGCTAAGGCATTGAACATAAATGACTTGTAGGCTCTGCACTGACATTGTCACCACGGTATCTTCTCATCGGATTTCGGGATGAGATCACTGCTTACCTGTTGAACTCCGGAGTATAATCCGGCTGCAAGTTCCCTAGCCCAAGGACCTTTGGGGGTATGTATGCCTCTGCCCGCCAATACCGTCCGCTTCGGGCCCTTTCAACTGGACCTGCGCGCCGCCGAACTGCGTCATAACGGCACGACGGCCAAACTTCCCGAACAGCCTTTCCAGATTCTGGTGGAGTTGATCCAGCATCCCGGCCAAGTTGTCACCCGCGAGGAATTGCGCCAGTGCTTATGGCGGACGGATACGTTTGTGGATTTCGAGCACGGCCTGAACTCAGCGGTCAAGCGTCTGCGGGAAGCGCTCGGCGACTCGGCGGAGAACCCACGTTACATCGAAACTCTGCCGCGCCATGGTTACCGGCTCATGGTACCGGTGGAGAGGTCGGAACTGGCGGCTGCGGCTGCTCCGGCGATTCCTGGATCTCCCATCCGCAAGGTCATTGTTCCCATTTTGGTGTTACTGGTCGCTGCTGTCATCGGGGGAACGTTGTACTTGCGCTCGCACCGGACCACGACCCGCCTGACCGACAAGGACACCATTGTTCTCTCCGATTTCGACAACAAGACAGGCGATCCGGTATTCGATGACACGCTGAAGCAGGGACTCGCGGTACAGCTGGAGCAATCGCCCTTTCTCGCCCTGGTTTCCGAGCGCAAGGTGAACGAGACCTTGAAGCTGATGGGCCGTCCCGCCGGTGACCGCTTGACGCCCGAGGTCATACAGGAGGTCTGCCAGCGCACGGGCAGCAAGGCGATGCTGACCGGCTCGATTGCGGGGCTGGGCAGCCAGTACGTGATTGGTCTGAAGGCAGTGAACTGCACGACGGGGGACGTGCTGGCCGAAGCGCAGGAGCAGGCGGCAGGCAAGGAAACGGTGCTCAGGGCTCTGGACAATGCGGCAGTCCGTTTGCGCAGCAAGCTGGGTGAGACGCTCAGTTCGGTGCAGAAATACGCCACGCCGGTGGAGGAAGCGACCACACCGTCGCTGGAGGCGCTGAAAACCTATAGCCTGGGGCTGAAGACGCGCGATGCGAGAGGGGAAGCCGCCCCTCTGCCTTTCTACAAGCGGGCCGTGGAACTCGACCCGAATTTTGCCATGGCCTACGCCGCCACGTCGGTTGCCTACTTCAACCTCAACGAATTCGGGAAGGCGTCGGAGAATGCACGCAAGGCCTTCGAACTACGGGAGAACGTGAGCGAACGAGAGCAATTCTATATCGAGGCAAACTACTACCTGACTGCAACGGGAGAGCTGGAGAAAGCGGCGCAGACCGACGAACTGTGGCGGCAGACCTACCCAAGAGACGACTCGCCTTGCAGGGACCTGGGATTTATTTACGCACACCTGGGAAACTGGGAAAAGGCATTGGAGGAATTTCAAGAGGCGCTGCTCCTGGAGCCAAATCATGTGGTCAACTATGGCAACCTCAGTATCGCCTACACAGCCCTCAACCGGCTGGATGAAGCGGATGCGGTTTACAAGCAGGCAAAGGAGCGCAAGGTAGAGGGTGAGTTCCTGCTCCAGACCGGCTATTGGTTGGCGTTTCTGCAGGGCGATACGGCGAAGATGGTGCAGTTGTTCTCAGCCGCCATGGGAAAGCCGGGCACGGAAGACCTGTTTCTGGCCACGCTAGCGGACACGGAAGGTTGGTATGGCCAGCTGAAGAACGCGCGCGACCTGACACGACGGGCAATGGATTCCGCCCAGCACAACGACGCCAAAGAGAGGGCCGCAGACTCTCAGGCAGCGGCAGCGCTGCGTGAGGTGGAATCGGGAAACCAGGAGCAGGCGCGTGCCGATGCCAATGCGGCGTTGAAGCTGGGCCCGAACCGCGATGTGCGGGCCATGGCGGCTCTGGCCATGGCGCGGGCAGGCGATACGGCAAGGGCGGAGAATTTGGCGTCCGTACTCGACAAGACCTTGCCGCTGGACACCCTGGTGCAGAGGTATTGGCTGCCCACGATCCGGGCAGCCGTTGCCCTGCAACGCAAAGACCCGAACCGGGCAATCGAACTATTGAAGATGGCAAGACCGATTGAACTTCAGTATTCAAACGCAATACTGTGCCCAGTCTATTTGCGGGGAGAGGCCTATCTCACGCTGCACGACGGCAACCGCGCGGCTGCGGAATTTCAGAAGTTCATCGACCACCGCGGACTGGTGAGGAACTTTCCCTGGGGCGCGCTGGCGCGGCTCGGACTGGCCCGCGCTTATGCCGTGCAGGGGAACACGGTAAAAGCCCGTGCCGCATATCAGGACTTTCTCACGCTCTGGAAAGACGCCGACCCCGACATCCCCATCCTGAAGCAAGCCAAGGCGGAGTACGCGAAGTTGCAGTAGCTGGAGAAATTCTTGCCTGCTGGTTCACTGTCCAGCCATCGTTGTTGTAACCAGGCGCGTTTGCACTAACTGAGAATTTGGTCCGGTTGTTAGTGCAGTGGCGATGTTACGCCAACAATCGTTCAGAGGAGATGGCTGGGCTGTGCCAGGTTGTTCGCCATTTGCACGAAATATTATGCTTGCCTTACCTGGGACATCTTTCGTTATTGCCCACCACTGGCCAGTATGGTATTTTCGGCTACCAGCACGGACTTTGAGCCCATGCAATCCCCCGAATTCATGGCTTGCTGTTTCTGCAATAAGCCTACGAAGGCCGTAAGCCCTAGCCTCGTTGGAGCTCGCTTTGCTCATCCCGAGTGCTACGCCAAGCATGTGAAAGCCAGAAGCAGAGAAATCCCCACCGCGCGCAAGGCCACTCCATCGAGATGGGAAGGCACCATGAAGGTTCGAGCGATTTTATGGACGGTAACGATGGCGTATACAGGATTCCTTCTGACCGGCCAGGGCCTGCGCACATTCAACAGCCTCTCAATTACGGAAGGATTTCTCGGAGCTTTGACAGGATTTCTCCTTGCTGTCATGTTCACTCTTCGCCAGAGGCGACGACAAAGACCGGCACAGTAGAACGCAGATTATAGCCGAGGCTGAGTTATTGTTGTAAACAGGCGTGGGTGTTGAAAAA
>PLBX01000182.1 GCA_003135495.1 Acidobacteriaceae bacterium
ACGCAGTTCGAGATGATCACGTCGACGGAGTTGTCGGGGAGTGGGATATGCTCGATCTCTCCCTTCAGGAACTCGACGTTCGTTGCGCCCGCCCGGCGCTTGTTCTCGTTCGCGAGCGCGAGCATCTCGTCGGTCATGTCGAGGCCATAGGCTTTGCCGCTTGGGCCGACACGACGCCCGGAAAGCAACACATCGATGCCGCCGCCCGAACCGAGATCAAGCACGGTCTCACCGGCACTCAGCTTCGCGAGCGCCGTGGGATTGCCGCATCCGAGAGAGGCGAGCAATGCGTCCTCGGGAATCTGCTGGGCTTCGGAGGCGTCATAAAGATTTGCGGTGATGGGATCGCACGACAGGCCGCTGCTTAGCGCCGATCCACAGCAACTGCTGGCGCCGGTTTTGTTGGTGACGCGCAGGGCGGCTTCTCCGTATTTCTCCTTGACGACTTCCTTGACCGTAGCAGGGACGATGGCAGGGGCGACTTCGACGTTGGCATCGGGCATGGTGTTTTCTCCTATTTGCAGAACTGGATTAAATCTCTTGGCTTAAGGGCATTGTTTCGGGTGCAACATTCTGCGTAAAGAAATTGCAGAATTTCGCGCAGGGCTTCGGTATTCGCGGTGTATCGCAGAAAAGTTCCCTTGCGCTCGACTCGCACCAGATCTTCATTTTTCAACTTGTCGAGGTGGTGGGAAAGGGTGGAGTTGGGAATTTCCAGCTCGTCCTGGATCTCGCCTACTACCAATCCTTCTGGGTGCGCGGAAAGTAGCAGCCGCATGATGCGCAGCCGGGGCTCGGTGCCCATGGCGGAGAACATGTCAGCGTAGCGGGCAACGCGTTCATTACTAAGTTGAAGATTAGTATCGCTCACGATATTTCGATAATACTGGAAATATCGTTACAAGTCAATAATTGGTTTGGCCGGTTTGAAATTTTCTGATTTGGTGATAAGTTATAGGGCGAACATACGGCGAATATGGCATGGCTTCCCTTCCCTTGTTCCAGGAAATTTCGACTCGTCCCAAACTGGTAGGCATCGCTCGAATTGCGGCTGACAGCGAATCACTGCGGGAGGGCCCCGATGTGGAATACTTCACGCTGGGCACGTGCTCGTTGCTGAGTCGAGTGGTGAGCGAACGCAGCCTGCCATTCACGTGGGCGATCAATCCTTATCGTGGTTGCGAATTTGCGTGCAAGTACTGCTACGCTCGCTATACGCACGAGTTTATGGAGCTGCGGGACGGCGTTGATTTCGAGCGCAAGATTTTCGTGAAGCAACAGGCGGCGGGACTGCTCCGCTCGGAATTGAAAAAGGTGAAGCGAGGCGAGGAAATTGCGATTGGCACGGCTACGGACCCTTACCAGCCGGCGGAGCGACGATTTGAGATTACGCGAGCGATTCTCGAGGAACTGGCGCGGCATTCTGGTTTAGAGATTGGCATTGTGACTAAGTCGAATATGGTTACGCGCGATGCCGATATCCTGCGAAAGCTTGGCGAAAACAATCACGTCTTTGTGAATGTGACGGTGACAACTGTGAATACCGAGTTGGCGCGCAAGTTGGAGCCGCGGGCGCCGCGTCCTGATCTGCGATTGGAGGCGGTCCGGCAACTCAATCTCGCCGGAATCGATGCAGGGGTGATCTGCGCTCCGGTTTTGCCAGAGATCACGGACCATCCACAGGATCTGGAGGCGCTGGTGAAAGCCGCCAAAGACGCGGGTGCAAAGTATATTTACGCGAATGCGCTTTTTTTGAAGCCGTGTTCCGCGACGATTTTTATGCCGTTCCTTGAAGAGCATTTCCCGAGCTTAGTGGAGCGATACCGCACGCGCTATGCGGAACGGTCATTCCTGCCGAAAGGATACGCGAAACGGTTATCGCAACTGATGGCTGCCCTGCGGAAAAAACATGGATTCGAGAACGCGCACTCGCTGCGGAGCCGCGCAACGCACCCGGGCGTCGAGCAGATGGAATTGTTTTGAGGCGCTTTGCTAATTCCCTGCGGGCCTATAATGTGGGCTCGCATGACAACCCTTCCACAAGCTGCTCCACCACGAACCGGCCCGAAAAGCGGAATCAAAAACTTTTGGCATCGGGTGAGCGAAGGGCTGGCGATGAACCAGCTATGGTCGCAATTTGTAAAGGACGCCCGTTCAAGCTACCGGCTGTATTCAGCGGGCTTTGATGATTTGCAGTTGGAGCGATCGCGAATACGGCGCGGCCGGCAAAAAGCTAAAGCGCTCTTCTGGGCGATTCTGGAAAAACTAACGCCAGCACGACGCGTGCTAGTCCTGCTTGGCCTGATTCTTCTCTTTCTTCCTTCAGGAGCATATTCTGACGCCGCCAATCGCGCCGGACATGTCGATATTCAAATATTCGACATGCATGTGTGGGGCGGGATGTTGTTGTTTATTGTGTTGCTGCTGGAGTTGGCGGATCGAGTAGTAATGAAGCGCGACCTGGAGATTGCGAAAGATATTCAGACGTGGTTGTTGCCGGGCGCGCCTTTGCAACTTCCTGGATACAAAATCGCGTACGCGACGCGACCTGCGAATACTGTGGCCGGGGATTATTACGATGTAATCTTGCGGCCGGGAAACTCCAGTGATCGTGAAGGGCGCGTTCTTTTTGTGGTGGCGGACGTGGCGGGAAAGAGCATCCCGGCTGCAATGCTGATGGCGACTTTTCAAGCCAGCCTGCGTACGTTGTCGACGAGCGGAGTTGCGCTCCCGGAATTGGTGGATGGCATAAATCGATATGCCTGTTCCAACAGCCAGGGTGGAGTTCGTTTTACAACTGCGTTCTTCGCCGAACTCGATCCGAAGACAGGCGACCTCTTGTATCTGAACGCGGGGCACAACGCTCCTATTCTGCGAAGGAAATCTGGCGCTGCAGAGCACCTGGAGGCGGGAGGCATTCCGGTCGGCATTTTTGCGGAATCGCCCTACCGGTCAGGTAAAACCCGCCTGGAAAACGGCGACTGGCTGGTGATTTTCACGGATGGAGTGATTGAAGCTGTCAACGAGAAAGATGAAGAATACGGAGAAGCAGCTTTGATCCGGCTGGTCGATCGCGTGGCGGAGGGCACTCCTGATGAAATGGTTCGCAGCCTGCTGGCGGAGTTAGACGGCTACGTTGGGAATACGCCGCAGCACGATGACATTACTTGTCTACTGCTTAAGAGAATTTAAATCTACGCTCAAGACAATTGAGTACGAGGAACTCCACTGCGCACCAAGCGCTAAATCGGCTTCAGTCCGGCGAAGGATAGGATTTGCCCAGCTGCGATTTCAGCCTGTCCTGGATCTTTCGAAATCTTAAGAACTTGGGCCCGGAAGGAATCGGCTTCGGCAACATGACCGGAGCGACGCAGGGCTTGCGCGAGGAGAAGTACATCCACGTCGCTGGAATCGATTTGCGCCGCGTGCAAGAACTGAGTAGCCGCCAATTCATATTGGCGCTCACGCAGCGCCAGGACACCCGAGCCCATCAACGCCAGTGAATCTTTCGAGTTCGTTCTTAGCGCGTTCTTAAAGCTATCAGCGGCTTCGTCGTAGCGGTGTAGTTGGAGGTAGCCTTGACCGGCCTCACTCATAGCGGCGGCCCTGATTACAGGGTCAGCTGAAGAGCGCTCCGCTATATTGCATGCCTCGATCGCCTCTTGCGGATGGCCCACCTGTAATTCGTACAAGGCCAAGGCCAATATTTGATCAGGATAATAGTTGTGGAGCGCCATGGCGGCGCGGAATTCGACGATCGCCTCGTCGGATCTTCCCTGGTCGCGAAGAGCCAAAGCGAGATTGTTGTGGGCCACATAATTTCGATCGGTGACTTTCAAGGTGTAGCGCCACAGAGTTTCGCTGTCATGCCAAAAGCCGAGCTGGCGATAGGTAAGACATCCAAAAATGAGGAGCACGACGGTGGCAGCAGCGGCGGTCATTACTTTGGAAATCTTCTGCGCTTTGGGAATCTTCTGCTCGGCGACTAGATCGCGGAGCGTCCAGACGGCAGCTATGAACAGTCCGATGAAAGGGAGATAGGCGTAACGGTCAGCTATTGCCTGGTCACCAACCGCGACAATTCCGATCATCGGAACTAACGTTCCCAGAAACCACAACCAGCCGAATAGCAAATAGCGGCGATTGCGGCAGTAAAGCGCGAGGGCCGAAAGCATAAGAAGCAGTGCCCCAGCTGCGGCCACTTGTGCGGGCGGCAGGGTGTGCTCTGAAAGCGGATACATGGGGACGAGAGGAGACGGCCAAAAAGCCTTTCCGATATACCGCATGTAGGAGACGAATACGTTCTCTACGCGGAGAGTGAGGGGAATTTCGGAGAGGGAGCGTACTGAGTTGCCGGCGCGCTGGGAGATCATGGTGACGACGGCATCGGCCGCGGCAAGCACAAACAGCGGCGATTTTTCCAATAACAGATATCGGAATGAACGTGGAGAGGCTGGTGCGAGCGGCACGGAAGATCTTGCGGCAGTAGATTCTGTCGCGGCAGATTTTGTTCCCATGCGTTGAAGGGGCCAATGGTCCCAGAGCAAAAGCACAAAAGGTAGGGTGATGATCTGGGGTTTCGCTAAAAGACCGAGGATAAAAAAGACGGTTACTAGCACGTAGAGAGAAGTTGCGCCTCGGCGCGCATAGCGATCATAAGCATGGAGGGCTAGCAGGAAAAACATCATGCTCAGAACATTTTTGCGCTCGGCGGCCCAGGCGATCGACTCCACATTGATTGGGTGCAGAGCAAATAGAGCGGCAACTGTAAAGCTTGGCCACGCAGAGCCGGTGGCTCTGCGCAACAGCAGGAACAGGAGCAAAACGTTAGCCGTGTGGAAAAGCAGACTGGTGTAGTGATGGCCGACTGGATTGAGGTGAAAGAGCTGGTAGTCGACAGCGTGCGATAGCCAGGTCAACGGGTGCCAGTTCCCTTGATAAAAGGTCGTGAATGACCACTTGACGGTGGCCCAGGTCAGTCCACTCTGGATGTGGAGATTCTTGCGGATATAGGCCAGGTCGTCAAAATCAACGAACTGATTGCGGACGATTGGGTTGTAAAAGAAAAGAGTGGTGGCGGCCAACAGCAAGCACAAGATGGCGCCGCGCTTTTCTCGAGGCTTTTGTGGCGACTCTGACATGTCAATTTGTCGAGGCACTTCTTGGCTGAAAGCTAAAGAGTGAACCTTGCCGATAAGCGTCCACTCTGATGCCGACACTTATCACGATTCTAACGCGATGGTTATTGGAGAGACAGATGGGCCGCGGATGGAACAAATCGAGAGTAACCAGCGCGGCTGCTGCTCCCAGAGGAATTCGGGGCGGTCGGGGAAAGGTCAAGAGCTGCACCGCGTGGGGAACAGGGGATACACAGTGGGCACAGAGGTATGCGGCAATCACGGCATTAGCTCGCGATACATTTGGTGGAAGGCGTAGAGACCCTTCTCTTGTTTCACGCTGTAGCGGCCGCTTTGGTAGCTGGAGGAGTGAAGATTTTTTTGGACGGTCTCGCAGATGGCGACATCTTCGATCTGGATTTCGTCGCTAAAGGCCATGGCTTTGCGAGCTGCATCGCTCCCCAGTTGGCTTTCTGGGAGATACCACTCAAAAATTGCGAGGGTGCGTTCGGGCGAGAGCGGCAGGATGATGTTCAACGAG
>PLBX01000099.1:0-3730 GCA_003135495.1 Acidobacteriaceae bacterium
ACTACACAGGCAAACCTGATTAGACTCTGAGTAATGTGCGAGTTTCGTCTCTGGCGATTCTCTCGATCGAGTGACGGGCTAACCCGGAAGTAACTGTTGTTAACAGGCGATTTCACTAATTAAAAATTGCGACGCGGGTGGTTAGTGAAATGGCGATTTTTCGCCAACTACGAACGCTGGACGGGATTTGCCGCAGGACGGGCGCTTGGCCGCCATGCGAGGACCAACAATCCTCCGATTGCGATGAGAGTATAGGCGATTGACGCGGGGCCGCCCACTGGCGCGGAGGAATCCAGAAGGGATTGCCCAAAGTCCCAACGCAATCACGACCCACTGAAATCTGGTGATTTCAGTTCCGGTGCGGGAGACCTTCATGGCAACTCGGACGCAGGTAAGCACCGTGAGTATGCAGAAACATCTGCACAGCACGAAACTGGCGCTCACTCGTTAGCATAAGTTCTATTTTAGTTTTGATCGAGCAATGGANNCGTCGAACACATACCAACGCCCAGCGATTGCAAATAAACTCCATTTTTTGCGGCCGTAGTAGAGCTGGACAGGATTATTAAATGAGACAAGGATTCTGTACCGCAATCGTTGTAGTCACCTTCTTGAGCACGGCCGCGTTTGCGCAGAAAGACTCCGTGTCGGCGGGCCTCGCGCTTACACCGCCAATGGGGTTCAACACTTGGAATAAGTTCGGTTGCAATGTCAGTGATGAACTTGTTCGATCCATGGCCGACGCGATGGTGAAATCGGGCATGAAGGATGCCGGTTATGAATACATCGTGATCGACGATTGCTGGCAGGTGTCGCGCGACGAGAAAGGAAACATCGTTGCCGATGCCAAGCGGTTTCCGGCAGGTATCAAGGCAGTGGCGGATTATGTTCATTCGCTCGGGCTGAAATTCGGAATTTACTCCGATGCGGGTTTAAAGACGTGCGAGGGCAGGCCAGGCGGACTCGGACACGAATTTCAAGATGGCCTTCGATACGCGGCGTGGGGCGTCGATTATCTAAAATATGACTGGTGCAACACCACGACACAGGAAGCTCAGGCATCTTATGCGCTGATTCGCGAGGCGCTCGATGCGAGTGGCCGCCCGATCGTGCTTAGCATTTGCGAATGGGGAAAAGCGAAACCGTGGTTATGGGGAAGGAAAGTCGGCGGAAATCTGTGGCGCACGACCGAAGATATTACAGACAAGTGGAATGACAAGGTGAAATGGCCGGATGGAAGCTGTTGCGCTTTCGGAGTGCTGGGCATCTTGGATCAGCAAGTTGGGCTGGAGTCTTATGCCGGGCCGGGACATTGGAATGATCCCGACATGCTGGAAGTTGGAAATGGCGGCATGAGCGCAACTGAGTATCGCTCGCATTTTAGTTTGTGGGCGATACTCGCGGCACCCCTGATGGCGGGGAATGATTTGCGCGACATGACATCAGAAACTCGCGACATCCTAACTAATAGAGAAGTGATTGGAGTCGATCAGGATGCAATGGGGCGCGAGGGTGAGCGCGTCTGGAAAGCCGGCGATTTGGAAATCTGGGCGAAGCAACAGCGGGACGGAAGCCGAGCAGTGGTGTTGTTGAATCGCGCGAATACCGAACAGCAGATTGTTTTAAAGTGGGAGCAGATCGGATACCCGAGCCACATCCCCGCCACGCTGCGCGATCTTTGGGCGCATAGGGAACTGGGAAAGTTTGTGGGCGAATTTGCAACGCCTGTAGCTCCGCATGGTGTAGTGATGGTCACAGTGCGCCCGTAAACAGAGGGAACTCTTATTCAATCAGCGGATCCATTGCGCCTCGTTGTTGGTGCAATGGCGATTTATCGCCAGTTGACGCCTCGTCACTTTGGGCTAGTACAAATGTCCGATGTGTGCCGACACAGGATCGCGTGACCCACGTCACTGACAGGACGCGCTCATTTGTACTCACATTAATTGTGTTCCGCCTCTCCGAAGAGCAGTTCCCAGTTGCGATGCAGCACCCCTGAGGCGGGAGCTTTGAATGTCGGCCCCTTTAGCAATTTGCTTGTCAGTGACGAATCGCATTTTCGGCCTGGCGGATCGAGATCGGAACGCGGGTAGCTGCTCGTAGCTGAGTGATCGACCGCTAACGATCAACGTCGGCCATGGTCCCTGCTTGCGTCCGTGAAGGAGGTCTCCTATGACGCGCAAGCTCACTCGTAATTATTCTCTCAGTGTTCGAGCGAAAAGTCTTTTGAACATCTTCGATGTCGGGCCGAGATTCGGCGCGACGAAACTGGCAGCGGGTGCCCCACACATTCGCGCTTTGTGCGAATGTGTGGGAGTGTGCGCTCTCCGCGGCGCTCTGACACTAGCTGTGGTTTGTACGCTGTTGCTGATTGCCGCTCGCCCAGCGCAGGCCCAAACTGAGACTGTGCTCTACAACTTCACAGGCGGCAGCGATGGCTCTCGTCCGCAGTCCAGCCTCATCGCTGACGGTGCTGGCAACTTATATGGGACGACAGCGTTGGGGGGGACATGCCCGGGGTGGAACCAATATGGATGTGGAGTCGTATTTGAAATTTCGCCGAACGGCAGCGGAGGCTGGAAACAAACCGTGCTCCACACTTTCGCCGCGCCACCGGATGGGGCGAAACCATTGTTCTCTCCCGTCATATTCGACAAATCGGGAAACCTTTACGGCACGACGCAATGGGGCGGCGCGTCTAATGTGGGCACGGTGTTCGAACTTAGTCCCGCAGGAGCAAGCTGGACGGCAACTATCCTGTACAGCTTTACCGGCGGGGCGGACGGTGGACATCCGGCTGCCGGTCTGGTCATGGATCCGGCAGGCAATCTCTATGGCACCGGCCAGACTGGCGGCGCGAACGGCCAGGGCACAGTGTTCAAGTTATCTCCAAGTGGCGCCGAGACGTTGCTCTACACCTTCGGGAGCCAATCTGGAGACGGGTCCTACCCTTTCGCGGGTTTGGTCCTCGATGAGACGGGCAATCTCTATGGCACCACGTTGAGTGGCGGCGCGAACGGTGGCGGGACGGTGTTCAAGCTGGCTCCGACCGGCACCGAGACGGTGCTCTACAGCTTCGGGAGCCGATCCGGAGACGGGTCTAACCCTGACGGGGGTTTCTTGATCTTCGATAACAATGGCAATCTCTATGGCACCACGTNNCTTCGGGAGCCGATCCGGAGACGCGTCCAACCCTTGGTCGGGACTGGTCTTCGATGAGAAGGGTAACCTCTATGGTACTACCCATGCTGGCGGTGCGCACGGTGCCGGCGCTGTGTTCGAAGTGAACCCGTCGGCGGTGACCACAACTACGCTGACGTCTTCGCTGAACCCGTCCGTCTATGGACAGGCCGTTACGTTTACCGCCGTAGTGAGCGCGGCTTTGGGAACGCCAACCGGAACGGTCATTTTCTTCGCTGGCTCAACCGCACTCGGTAGCGCGACGCTGGCAAACGGGAGCGCGTCGCTATCCACGTCATCGCTGTCGGCAGGCTCGCACTCGATTACTGCCGCATATCAGGGCTCCGGCGCCTTCGAGCCGAGTACGTCATCGCCACTGAAGCAGGTTGTGAACGTCTCCACGACGAAAACGGCGGTGACCACATCGGGATCGCCTTCGTTCGTCGGACAGCCAGTGACGTTCAGCGCTACGGTGACGGATATCTACGGCGCGATTCCGGATGGCGAACTCGTGACTTTCTATGATGACGGCACGGCGATCGGCACGGGC
>PLBX01000099.1:3780-4004 GCA_003135495.1 Acidobacteriaceae bacterium
CAGTGACCTTCACCGCGACAGTGACACCGACCGGGCCTTACCCGCTGACAGGCAAAGTTGTGTTCAAGGATGGAACGACCTGGATTGGAGCGGCGACCCTGAGCAGTGGCGTAGCGACTCTTACCAAGTCCCAGCTCGCCGTGGGGACACGCTCGATTACAGCGACCTACAACGGGGATGCGTCGAACGGCAATAGTGTGCCGGCAGCGATCACGCAGACAGTG
>PLBX01000391.1 GCA_003135495.1 Acidobacteriaceae bacterium
GGCTAACACCCCACATTGCGGCCAGTTTAGGTTCGGAGGGAAGTCTGCTGCCGACACGAAGTTGGCTGCTGAGGATGACTCCCTCAATGCGGCGTGACACAGTCTGCATGACGGTTTCGCGCCGTACGGTTGCGCCGGGCACAGGATGGGCGGTGGCCACTTGAAATCCTAAATTTGTCACGGCAGAACTTTGTCCGAAACCACATTGGGCTCAAATCTATGATTGACTCCTTACAAAAATTCAATTATAAAAATATACATTTATTTTAGCCCAAATAGTAAGGTATTGGTGTACTAAATTGAAATAATACTGCAATTTGGGTTAGTAGGCATCATGACCAGTCTGGATTAGCGCTGCGCTGCAATCGCTGACACCGGCGGTCTGCAATAAAGGAATGCGACGGAGCAAACAGAATGCGCCTTGAGGACAAAGTCGCAGTTGTAACGGGCGGGGGATCAGGCATTGGGCGAGCCATATGCGAGCGGTTCGCGGCTGAAAGCGCCTGCGTCACAGTGGCCGAAATTGACTCTGAGTCTGGGCTGGAGACGGTGTCCCGGATCCGCCGACTGGGCGGGAAGGCAGAATTTGTCCGGACGGATATTCGTGACGAGGAATCGATCCAAGATTCAGTCGTGAAAACGGTCTCGGCTTTCGGCAAGTTAAATGTGCTCGTCAACAATGCTGCCGCATTCGTCATACGAGACGTAAATGCCAGTGCGGAAGAGTGGGAAGCGATGCTCAACACGAACATCCGGGGCACGGCATTCTGCGTCAAGCATGCTCTGCCGGAAATCAGAAAGGCCGGTGGAGGCGCTATTGTGAACATCGGTTCCATTTCGTCCGTACTAGGCCAGCCTTCGATGGTTACTTACAATGCGACAAAAGGCGCCATTCTCACCATGACTAAATGCTTGGCCCTGGACTTGGGATCGGACAATATCCGAGTGAATTGCCTCTGTCCCGGCAACATCAAGACGCCGGCGCTCATAAACCACATGAAATCACTGGGGAAAACCTACGAAGAAGCTGTCAAACAAATGGCGCCGTTGAACTTTCTGGGGCGAATTGGAACTCCCGAAGAAGTTGCCAATTGTGCTGCCTTCCTTGTTTCGGACGACGCTTCCTTCGTCACCGGGGCGGCCCTTTTTGTGGACGGTGGGTACAGCGCTCAGTGAGAGTAAATTATGGTCCGGAATTCACGAGCAAATACCAGCGCACCCCGTGCGCGGGCCGATGACGTCCCCCCAACGAACACTCTCAAGGACGCCCCAATTTTCATCCAGGCAAAATACCGGAGGTAATCCAGATGGCTAATCCTGATGTCATCGTTATCGGAGCTGGACACAATGGGCTGGTCGCTGCCAGCTATCTCGCCCGGGCAGGGCTCCGGGTATCGGTTCTTGAGCGACGCAAAACGGTGGGGGGCGCTTGTGTGACCGAGGAACTGGTACCTGGGGCGCGCTTTTCTACGTGCGCCTACGTGGTCTCCTCCCTGCGTCCCCAGATTATCCGCGAGTTGGAGTTAGAGCGGTTCGGACTGGAACTTTATGCTCCTGATGTTCTCAATTTCGCCATGGGTGCCTTCGGCGAGCATTTCTTTCTTTGGCCGGAATTGGACCGCTCGGTCCGCGAGCTAGAGCGCTTGAACAAACATGATTCCGAGAGCTTTGTTGACTTCGGACTGCGCTTACAACGCTTTGCCAAAATGGTTGAACCACACCTGCTCAGCGCGCCTCCCTTGCTTTCCACATTGTTAGCGCAGTTCGAGCAAGCGGGCGCCATTGACCTGTGGCACGAGTTCGTCACCATTAGCATCAGCGACTTGCTCGACCGCTACTTCCAACACGAATTGCTGAAGGGGCTGTTTATGTTCTTTGCCCTGGTGGGTGTCCACGCCGGCCCCACCGCTCCCGGAACGGCGTATGAGTTCAGCCATCACTCTTGGGGCGAATACAAAGGCGAGTTTGGACGGTTCGCCTTCGCGCGCGGCGGTATGGGCGCTATCACGAAAGCACTGGCATCTGTTGCCCGGCACCATGGGGCGGAAATCCATACCGGTGTCGGTGTGGAGCGAGTCATTGTCAAGCATGGTCGTGTAACTGGCGTTCGACTGGAAGACGGTACTGTGCTGGAGTCTGAGACAGTTGTTTCCAATGCCGATCCTCACCACACGTACTTGCAACTGCTCGATCCAAGTGACTTACCTTCTGGTTTCCTCGCTAAGGCGCGTCAAATTGATATGCGTGGCTCCATGGGACGCGTTCATCTCCTGGTTGACCGGCTTCCCCAATATTTGGGCATGTCGTCCGACGAAGGGCCGCAACATCGGGGGTTTACCCTTCTTGGCGCGACCCCGGCTGCCTTCGAGCGAGGTTGGGAGGCCCAACAGCGCGGGGACCTGATGGATAACTATCCGGTCGAACTGATCATTCAATCGGCCACCGATCCAACCCTGGCACCGGCCGGTCTGCACACCATCACGACGGGCATTCAGCAACTGCCGTTTAACCTGGCCGAGGGCACCTGGGATAGCCGCAGGCAGGAATTTACCGAGCGTGTCTTGAGATCGCTTTTTCACTTCGCACCCAATTTGGAGGGCGCCATCCGGGGCCACTTCACGCTTACGCCGCTGGATCTTCAGCGGGAATACGGATTGACCGGAGGAAATATCTTCCATGGAGCGATGTTCACAAACCAATTGTTCGCCTCCCGTCCCATGCCGGGGCTTGGGGGATACCGCACGCCCATAAAAGGTCTCTACCTTTGCGGTGCAGGAACTCATCCCGGCGGAGCCGTGATGGGAGCGTGCGGGCACAACGGCGCT
Organism: Acidobacteriaceae bacterium; assembly: GCA_003135495.1. GTDB lineage: Bacteria > Acidobacteriota > Terriglobia > Terriglobales > Acidobacteriaceae > Acidiflorens. The sequence continues at coordinate 2,826 of PLBX01000391.1, forward strand.
CAAGCGCTTCTGGCGGACCTGAGTATCGGTAGACCACGCCGGTCCACAACCTTTAAGGCCGATGGCGCCTTGGACATGCTGGCGACCCATGGGCCATTGCGCAAGCTTCGCTCTTGGGCGGTTCGTCAACCCTGGATCAGACCGGTGGTGCGTATTCTCACGAGGAAGAACTGATGAACCGTGAGAGACGGGGTCATAGCAGACAGGCGGGGAATCTGTGATGAAAGCCGGATAGGGGAAAGGCCTTCTTTTCGAGGAGCGACAATTCAACCAATGAAAATCGAATCAGTTGACCTCTTCTATCTGGCTATGCCGGAGATCACTACCGCCGCCGACGGGAGCCAGGACGCTCTGTTGGTACGAGTGCGTTCTAACCATGACGAGGGTTGGGGAGAGTGCGAAGCGGCCCCTCTCGCATCGATCGCCGCATATGTCGGACCTATGTCACACGGCATTTGCCGGCCCGTGTGCGACTCGGTGCTGGGACGCGATGTGAATGGACCCCAAGACATTACGCGGATTGCGCTCGACGTCCCGTACAACAGCGTGGACTTGCTGCAGGCGCCGCATGTTTTCTCAGGCATTGAAATGGCGCTGTGGGACCTTCTGGGCAAACAACGCGGTCAGCCAGTATGGCAACTGATCGGCTACAGCCGCGCATATCCCAAACTGCCTTATGCGTCCATGCTGTTCGGCGATACAGCGGAAGATACATTGGAAAGGAGCAAAGGGGCGTGCGCGCAAGGATTCCGCGCCGTCAAATTTGGCTGGGGACCATTTGGGCGGAGCTCCGTCGAGGCAGATGCGGATCAATTGCACGCTGCACGCGAGGGGATTGGTGCAGAAGGATTGGTGTGCATCGATGCCGGCCAGATATGGGGTGACGATGTGGAAGCCGCCGCCACCCGTATTCCTGCGCTGGAAGCAATCCGCGCTCATTGGCTGGAAGAACCGTTTCAGACCGCCGCCCTGGAGTCCTACGGTGCGCTATCGGCGCGCAGTTCTAAAGTTCGGCTCGCCGGAGGGGAAGGCGCACACAATTTTCACATGGCACGGCACCTGATCGACTATGGCAAGGTCGGATTCATCCAAATCGACTGCGGCCGCATCGGAGGCATCGGCCCAGCAAAGCGAGTAGCGGACTATGCGGCGCCGCGCGGCGTTACCTATGTGAACCACACTTTCACTTCGCATCTGCAGCTCAGTGCATCTCTGCAACCCTTTGCCGGACTCGCGAAGCACAAGATTTGCGAGTATCCGGCGGCGCCGAAACAGCTCGCTGTGGACATCACGAGTAATCACTTGCGACCTGACCAGAACGGTGAGATCCAGGTCCCGGATGCGCCAGGACTTGGAATGGCAGTCAACGTCGCCGGCCTCTCTCGATATCTTGTGGATGTAGAGATCGTCGTCGAGGGAACCACAATCTATAAAACGCCAAGACTGGAATAATCGATGGCANNTTTTCGAAGTCTGGGTTCTCGTCAGGACCGACGCTGGAATGGACTCTAGAGCGGGCGAAAAGACTCTGGAAGCCGATGACGAGGGCTGTCCAGCATGTTGGGGTTCCTGGTTATCAATGGCAGGCTTCAGTCCTTTGGGACGGCTCACTATTCTTTGGCCCTCAATTGTGGCGGCACAACCCAGCGGTAAGTGAAGAAGCGGTTTCACTGGGCGATAACCTGATGGATGTCTCCGTCGGTTATGGCGCTCGGATGCACTTTCTGGACCGCGCCGGTTTGGGAAACCCCGATATCCGACAAACCCTGGATGACGGCCGGTTTCTTATCCCACATGTCGAGACCAAAGAAGGGGGGCTAGTCNNCATCTTCTGGGTCGCAAGACCGAGGCCGGCATGGCCCCACGCCCTGAAGACGTACTTGTAGTGCATGCCTTATTCAAGGTCCGGAACGCAAGTAAGAAGTCCACGCAAGGACATCTGTGGTTGCATTTCGGCAATACGAGCCAGTTCAGGTTGGGTTACAAGGTCGGCCGTGGCAACAAACTCAGCCGTGCGATCGCGCACCGG
>PLBX01000152.1:0-6388 GCA_003135495.1 Acidobacteriaceae bacterium
ACGATCAATATTTAGCTATCGAACTGCAACGACGAACCTGGAAGCGATTCGAAATTTAGGAGGCGCCGTGAGCCAAGCGGATTTGACCATGGAAGGACATTCGACAGCTCCGATGGCGGGGCCGATATTCTCCATTCCCACCAAGAAGTTTGCGATGTGGCTGTTCATCATTGCGGACACAATGACGTTTGCTGCCTGCCTCGTTGCCTACGGCTTCTTGCGCAACGGCACTCCTGACTGGCCGAGGCCCTTCCACAGCATTACCAATGTCGCCGTCATGACATTGGTCCTTCTGACCAGCAGTTTGACCATGCTGACCGGGTTGCGTGCCGCGCACGCCGGAGACAAGCCCCGTGCCTTCCGCTGGGTCATGATCACCGCTCTCCTCGGAATCGTTTTTGCGGCGCTCCACATCCGCGAGTGGCTTGGCCTTATCGATGAAGGCATGCGCATGTTCAAGAACCCGTGGGGAACAGGATTGTTCGGAGCTTCATTTTTTACCATCACCGGCTTACACCTTACCCACGTGGTGAGCGGAATAGTTGCTCTTCTTGCGGTTGGCGTGAGATACAAGAGCGGCCGCTATAATGCCGACGATATCGAGGTTCTCGGTCTTTATTGGCACTTCGTAGATTTGGTTTGGATGTTTGTCGTACCGTTAGTCTACCTGTTGAATCTTAGCCACTAGATCAAGAACTTACGGAGCGGAATGATATGGCAACCATTGAAACACATAAGAGCAGTGGGATTGGTAGGGACCTCGTCGTTTACATTTGTTTGCTGGTTCTCGCAGGCGTGCAATTCCTGATCGCCTATCAGAACATCAGTACTTCGCAAATGTTTGTTCGCATGCTGGCGGTGGCCTGCATTGAGGCTGGCATCGCCGTCTTATTCTTTATGCATCTTTGGTCGGAAAAGCGAGCTTTCCTGGTCTTTGTAATCGTGTTTACGATTTCCGTTCTACTTGGAATGCAGTACGGCTGGACCGATAGCACCCGTATGGTTGACGGCGCGCCTTTTTCAAAAGTGCAGTAACTAGCGCGCGTGGGCTACGATGTGTTTTCAGAAATGAGAGAGCGGTAGTTATGGCGAAGTATAAGTCCGTTTTCAGATTGGAAAGACCGCTTCTGCTGATGGGCATCGCGCTCACGGCAATGGTTACCTTGGCCGCTCCTCCGGCGGCATTCTCCCAAAGCTGCGCCCTTTGTTACACCCAGGCTGCGTCAGCTGGCGCCCGAATGATCCAAGCTCTGCAAAGTGGAATTCTGATTCTGATTGTTCCTCCTACATTGCTGTCGGTCTGCATGATTTTCGTTATGAGGCACAAGAGCAATCAATTCAGGCAGGCCGAGAGTGAAACTGAGTCTGAGCGGCCCTGGTAGCACTTATTGAGTGGTGCAGCGCCAGACCTTTCTTTTGTTGCCAGTATCTTGCCTCCGAGGTTACTTTTGCCGGCAGTTATTTGGTGCAGGGTAACCGGCAAATCGCGCTTTGATCCAACTTATCTGATCTCCGGCTGACGCCCCCATCACGCCGCTGGAGTCAAGATTGGGATACTTCAAGAAAAGAACCCTATCTCCCTGCTTACACAGGCGGGCGACGGTAATCGCGGTCATTTCCACTGGAACGTTCGGGTCTATCTCACCGCTAATCACGAGCAGCGGGCCCTGTGCAGCGTTCAAGCCAGGATTGTTTCCGGCGAAAAACTCTTTCACAAACCGATTATTATTCCAGCCCGGTTTCATCATTTCCTGAGGGAGCTCCAAGTGCGCGTCTGATGCGCAACTCTCACTCGCGTGCTTGTAGGCGAAGAGGGCTTTGTCTGTTAGTATCTCCGTCGCTTTGAACTCTGGGTAAAGGTTTTCCAGCGTGGACACAAGGCTCAGCAGTGATCGGCCTGAAGAATCCGTTGCTGAGCGCTCGTAGACCTGCTGTGATTCAGCTAAGCCCGAAGTTGCGACGCTGCCCATGTAGTTGGGGTCCCGCATTTCGTTTTCTGCTATGCCTATACTCGCTAAAGCCCCTTCAAAGGCTCCCACGGCGATCCATTTGGCCCCAATCTCTCTAACTGCAGAGCGCGCTGCTGTAACCGAATAAATAACATCCAGCGCGTTTGACTGCATGTCCACTACTGACTTGCCGGAGTCGGCTCCCAGTCCAGCATAGTCAGTCGCAACGACGGCATAGCCAAGATTGGCGTACATCGCGAGCAAAGGGCCGACGCCCAAATTCCTCATTAAGGAGGGAGCACATTGCCGCGCCGCTCCTCTAAACTCATGCGCCCACGCAATGATCGGCCATCCGCTGGCAGGGGGCTTGCCGTCAGGAATTAGAACCACTCCCGAAACCGCCACATCTTCGCCACGCGACGTCCGGGAATGATAGAGCAATCGCAAAACGGATAACTCGTAGGGAAGGCTGTATTGATTGCTCGTTTCCGAACGTATCAATTCGCCGGGCTTGCCCATCGGTAGCGGACGGGGCGCATCGTAAAAGCTGGTCAGCGGAAGGGTAACAGGTGGATGAGCTAGCTTTGTTGGTTTAGCGGTTTCGGCATCGGGCAGTTCTTCCCCGAGAGTTACTCTGGCTGACATGGCAACTAGAAGCAGTATTGCAATGAGAAAGCTTCGGACGCTGATATCAATGGTGATAACAATGGTGGAACTGGCGAGATCAGGATTTAATGCAGGAAAGATGCGCCGTATCATCATGGTGTCCGTAGCGGATGTTATCACTTCAACGCTCCTGCAGGTTACAGCCGAATGCCAGAATTTGTCTCCGGCGGGATGATTACCGAAATCAGACACCTAGACCTGACCGTTGGAGTGACCGTCTTTGGTTGTGAGAGAAAGGGCAGTAAGTCTTGCCCAGAGCGGGATTCCATTCATAAATGGGAAATTGCGACGGTTATTCAGAGATCTGACTAAGAACTCCGTTGATGTCAAATTTCGCGGTGATAAAATCATCTTATGGCAAAGACACTAATCGAAACTGTAGTGAAACAGCTTCAACACGAACGCGCGCGACTTGAAAGCGAACTTCATCGCGTGAGCGCGGCTCTAACTACTTTCGGCCAGGTCTACCTGAATGGACCGAAACGTGGCTCAGTAAGAACGGGCGGCAAGAGAACGATTTCAGCTGCCGGCCGCAAGAGAATTGCAGCCGCACAGAAAGCCCGCTGGGCAAAAGTTAGAGCAGCTAGGAAAAACAAGTAGCACTTATGGCGGGTGGGTGCTCTGCACGCCACCGGTTGCGCCGGTTCGTCGGATCTGAAGCATTGACTAACCCCAAGTTAGGCTTCAGTTCCGCACGGATCCCATCACCGCCCCAACGAATTTTGCAAACTCCTTAACGTCATCCTCGGTTGTATCGAACGAGCACATCCAACGCGCAACCGAGTCTTCCTCGCTCCAAACATAGAAAAAATAACGTTCCTTTATTTTATCGATCGCTTCCCGCGGAAGCTGCGCGAATACCCCATTAGCCTGTACCGGGTACACGATCTTAATGCCTGGAATCTTTTTGACTTCCTGCTCCAATAGGCGCGCCATCCCGTTTGCATGCTCCGCGTTGCGCCGCCATAAGTCGTTAGTCAGGAGCGCCTCCATTTGCGCCGACATATACCGCATCTTCGACGCCAATTGCATTCCTTGTTTGCGCACGAATAAAAAATCCTGCGACAGTTCGGGACGGAAGAAGACCACCGCTTCCACTCCCATTAACCCATTCTTAGTTCCTCCAAAGGAGAGCACATCTACTCCCAAATCCCGCGTGGCTTGTTTCAGGGTAAGTCGCTGGGCCGCCACCGCATTTGAAATCCGCGCGCCATCCATGTGCAGGAACATGTTGCGCTGGTGCGCAAATTTCGCCAGTTGTTCGATCTCGGCAGGGTCATATACGGTGCCCATCTCGGTCGACTGGGTAATTGAAATAACCCGCGGCTGGACGTGATGCTGGTCTCCAATGCCGTGATAAGCCTGCGCCACCGTCTCTGCCGTTAGTTTTCCCCCTGGAGCGGGAAGAGGCACTAACTTGCATCCGGTAAACTTCTCGGGCGCCCCGCATTCATCTGTATAAATATGAGACAGTTCCGGGCAGAGTACTGCGTGATAGGGCCTCGTCAATGCCTGCAAGCTCAAGACGTTCGCCGCTGTTCCGTTGAAAACAAAGAAGACTTCAACGTCTGCTCCAAATTGTTCCCGGAATTTTCCCACAGCAGATTCCGTGTGCGGATCATCGCCATATCCCACGGCATGTCCTTCATTGGCGCGCCGGATCGCCTCTAATACTTCGGGATGCACGGTGGCATTGTTATCACTGGCAAAACTTCGGATCGGTTTCATCACAAAACAATTTAGCAGAAGCGGAAATTCTTCGGAGCCTCCAGCCTTTCCGTTGAATCTATATGTATGCTCTAGTATTGCTGCAGTGGGGTACCGCGGCGAAACGTGCAAAGTCTTATAGCTTGTGCTGTGGCTGGCAATCCAGAATTTTGGGTTTTTTGGGGCGCTTGAGATTTGCGTCGGAAATAATTTATGTCTAAATTCAACGGAACGATGCCACCTCTGATTCTGCCGGGAGCACTTCTGGCCTTGATATTGGCGGTTGCCGGATGCGGCAACAGCAAGAACGCCAAGGCGGCGGCGCCGCAGGCCATGCCGGTCAAAGTCGAAACTGCAAAAGCTCAAAAAGTCGACGACACCACCGACTATGTCGCCACGCTCAAGTCGCGCGACTCCGCCGTGGTTATGCCGCAGGTCGAAGGAATCATCACGCAAATCTTTGTCCACTCTGGCGAACACGTTGCCGCTGGAACTGCCATGATGCAGATTGATCCCGAGAAGCAGCAGGCCACCGTAAAGAGCCAGGAGAGCGCCACTGCCGCGCAGGTCGCTCAACTGAAATGGGCGCAGCAAAATTATGATCGTGTGAGCGGCCTGGCCAGCGCGGGCGTGGTGAGCAAGCAGGAGCTTGACCAGGCGCGAGCAACGCTGGATGCAGCCGAGGCGCAAAGGCATTCACTCGACGCGCAGGTCAATGAACAAACAGTGCAATTGCATTATTACAAGGTGGTCGCGCCGCGCGCTGGCATCGTGGGTGACGTTCCGGTGCGGGTCGGTGATCGGGTCGTAACCACCACGTTGCTTACTACCGTAGACCGTCCGGGGAGCCTGGAGGCGTATATTTACGTTCCCGTTGAAAAGTCATCCCAATTGAAAATGAATCTTCCCGTGCAGATCGTCGACGGCTCCGGCAATTTACTCGCCAGCAGTCGCGTGACATTCATCTCGCCGCAGGTTGATACCACAACTCAAACCATCTTGGCGAAAGCGACCATTGCGAACTCGAATGACAGCTTGCGCAATGCTCAATTTATTCGCGCGCGAGTGGTCTGGGGAAGTGAGCAGAAGCCAGTCGTTCCGATTCTCGCCGTCTCCAGAATTGGCGGCGTATATTTCGCTTTTGTGGCCGAGCCCGATCAAAAAGGTGGATACGTAGTCCACCAGAAGCCGCTTCAGATAGGCCAAATCGTCGGTAACAATTATGTCGTGCTTGATGGAGTGAAGCCTGGAGACAAAGTTGTCATCTCCGGAACGCAGTTTCTAATCGACGGTGTGCCAGTAGTCCCACAGGAAAGCAGCAGCTAATAAGATATGCGGGGCCGTCGTAGGCGGCCGAGGGACAACTCTTTTCTTATGGTCGATTTTTTTATTCATCGCCCTGTATTTTCTACCGTCTGCGCACTGCTCATTATTCTTGCAGGCGCGGTCTGCATCCCGACGCTGCCCATCGCGCAATTCCCGGATCTTGCTCCGCCGCAGGTTGGCGTCACGGCTGTGTACAACGGCGCGAGCGCGCAGACCGTGGAATCAGCCGTCACCACACCGCTTGAACAGCAAATAAACGGCGCGGAAGGAATGAAGTACATAACATCCTCGAGCACAAATGACGGTGTCAGCTCCGTCACCGCGACTTTCGATCTGGGCCGGGATCCCGATCTCGCCGCTGTTGATATCGAGAACCGCGTCAACACTGCTCTAGCGCGCCTGCCCAACGCGGTAAAACAAATCGGAGTGACGGTAGCCAAGACCTCGCAAAATTTCGTCTTCGGTGCCGGAGTCTTTTCGCCGGACTCTCGTTACACCACGCTCTTCATGAGCAACTACCTGGATGTCTATGTTCGTGATGTTCTGAAGCGCGTGCCGGGCGTGGCCGACGTGCTTATCTTTGGCGAACGCAAGTACTCCATGCGCCTGTGGCTCGATCCCGTTCGCATGGCTGGCCGTGCGCTTACCGCCGATGATGTGGTTAGTGCTCTTCAGGAACAGAATGTCGAAGTGGCCGCCGGACAAGTCGGTTCCCAGCCCGCGATGCCGAGTCAGAATTT
>PLBX01000152.1:6409-14789 GCA_003135495.1 Acidobacteriaceae bacterium
GAACTCGGCGCTGAAGATTACAGCACAGATCTTGATTACAACGGGCGCGACGCGGTTGGCATTGGCGTCACTCAGCTCTCCACCGCCAATGCGCTCGATGTACACCGCAAGTGCCTTGCTGAACTCGCGCGTCTTTCCAAGCGCTTTCCGCCGGGGATGAAGTATGAGGTGGCGTTCGATACGACCGACGCGGTGGGCGAATCCATTCGCGATGTCGTTTCAACTTTGGGGACGGCCATTTTCCTAGTCATTCTTGTTATTTTTGTTTTCCTCGAGGATTGGCGCTCGACGATTATTCCCGCCGTTACGATTCCGGTCTCACTCATCGGAGCTTTCGCCTTTGTTAAGCTGCTTGGCTTCTCGATCAATACGCTGACATTGTTTGGCATCACGCTCGCCACCGGACTCGTCGTCGACGACGCCATCGTGGTTATCGAAAACATCGAGCGCCATTTGCAGGAAGGCGAATCGGATCCCGTGAAAGCTTCGGTCGACGCCATGAAAGAAGTGACCGGCGCGGTCATCGCGACTTCACTGGTGCTGGTCGCCGTTTTCGTTCCGGTGGCATTCTTTCCCGGCACGACCGGTATCCTGTTCCGCCAATTTGCATTGACTATTGCATTCTCCATTGCGATTTCAGCTTTCAATGCTCTCACGCTTACACCAGCGCTTTCCGCACTGCTGCTGGGCCGCGAGCACGGTGAAAAGAGTTGGTTTTTTAAGACTGTCGACCGCGTGCTGTTAGCGGTTAATAATGGCTACGTCCGTGCGTTGCGCTTCGTGTTGCGCTTTGAGGTGGTAGCTCTCATCGTGTTCGTTGCCGCGTTGGGATTAGCGTATTTCGTCTTTGGAAAAGTTCCGCAGGGATTCGTTCCGACCGAAGATCAGGGATATCTAATCGTTGCCGTGCAAGCTCCCAGCGGCGCTTCGCTCGAGTACACCAGAAACATCGGCTCGCAGGTAACTCAGATAACGAAGAATATTCCTGAAATACTCGGCACCTTCGCCGTTGCCGGATTCAGTTTCGGAGGTGCTACGCCAAATGCCGGCATCGTGTTTCTAACTCTCCAGCCCTATGAAAAGCGCAAGGGGAGGGAACACACGGCTGCGGCTGTCATCGAACGACTCCGTGGTCCTTTGTTTGGAATCTCTGGGGCCATTGTCATTCCTTTCGAACCGCCCGCGGTACAAGGCTTGGGGCAATTCGGCGGATTCCAATTCGAACTTCAGGATCAAGGCACTCACACGTTGCAGGATCTAGACAAGACAACTCATGACCTCATACGTGCCAGCGGCGCGCGCCCAGAAAAAGACTTAACTGGACTGTTCAGCACCTACACTGCGAACGATCCGCAGTACGTTGTCACGATTGATCGCGAAAAGGCAAAGAGTCTGCATATCCCGCTCAGCCAGATCACCGACACGTTGGGTATTTTCATGGGATCGGCGTACATCAACGACTTCGACTTCAATAATCGGTCTTATCGAGTTTACGTCCAGGCCGACAAGCAGTTCCGTGCGCATCCGCGGGACATCGGCCAATATTATGCGCGCTCCGATTCCGGCGCCATGGTCCCTCTTGCCAATCTGGTGAGCGTCACACAGACCGCCGCGCCACAGGTGATCAATCACTACAACCTTTTCCGCTCCGCTGAAATCAGCGGCTCCGCGGCTCCAGGCTTCAGTTCTGGTCAAGCCATCAGCGCCATGCAGCAATTGTCGGCGAAAGTTCTTCCGCAAGGTTATGCCTACGAATGGTCGGGAATTTCGCTCGAAGAGTTGGCTTCAGGTTCGACAACTCTCATTCTCTTCGGGCTGGGAACGTTAGTCGTCTATCTCACCCTTTCGGCACAGTATGAAAGTTTTGTATTGCCCTTCATCATTCTGTTAGCAGTGCCGATGGCATTGTTAGGTGCGCTCTCGGCCCAATGGATTCGCAGCCAGCAGAATGATGTCTACTGCCAGGTCGGACTCGTGATGCTAGTCGGCCTGTCGTCGAAGAACGCTATTTTGATCGTGGAATTCGCCGAGCAATTGCGTAAACAGGGCAGGACGATCCTAGAGGCTGCGGTTGAAGCCGCCCGCATTCGTTTGCGCCCTATTCTTATGACTTCGCTAGCGTTTATTCTCGGTGTCGTTCCTCTGGTTACGGCGAGCGGGGCTGGAGAAAATGGCCGCCACTCTGTGGGCACTACCGTTTTCGGTGGCATGATCATGAGCACGGTCCTGAATTTATTCTTCATTCCCGTGCTCTATCTATTGATCGAGGGCTTCCGCGAACGCCGCAGCAAGCCGAAAGAGGCGTAGCGGCGGAAGCATTCGTCCGCCGATGCCGGCAGCGAATCAAGAATTTGCGGAAGGGCTTTTACCACAGGGGGCACAGGGGTACGGGGGACACAGGGAAAGACGCGATCTTAGTAAAGAGGTATGCGACTCGAAGGCGCTTCTCTGATTTTGCAAAGTTTGTGTCTCTCCCGCAAGGCCTGCAAGCCTGTATCATTCTTTCCATGCTAGCTATTTCCCGCGCATCGCTGTTATTTTTCGCGCTCCTGTTCTTCGCATTCGGGGCTGCAACCGCACAAGCCCAGCAGTCTTGGACGTTCGCCGTCTCCGGTGATTCGCGCAATTGCGGAGATGTCATCATGCCCGCTATTGCTGCCGGAGTTCATCAGGATCATGCGGCCTTTTACTGGCACCTCGGCGATTTCCGCGCCATTTATGACTTTGATCAGGATTACAAACAGCTTTCCGCCGCGCCGACGCTGATTATCGACTACGAAAAAAATGCCTGGGATGACTTCATCCAAAGCCAGCTCGCACCGTTCGCCGAAACTCCCGTATACCTCGCCATCGGCAATCACGAACTGATACCGCCTAAAAATCGCGGCGACTATCTCATCCAGTTCGCCGATTGGCTGGACACGCCCGAGATACGCGAGCAGCGCCTTCGCGACAATGCAAAAGATCATCGCCTCCACACTTACTATCATTGGCAGCGCGGCGGCATCGATTTCATAACCCTCGACAGTTCGTCCGCCGATCAGTTCGATAGCGAACAGATGGCATGGTTCGAGCGCGTGCTTGCCGCTGATGCGAAGGATCCCGGAATTGCGACGCTCGTTGTTGGCATGCATGAGGCCCTGCCCGACAGCATCGCCAGCGACCACAGCATGAATGCTTCCGCTCAAGCCGAAGCCAGCGGCCGCCGCGCCTATGGCGACCTGCTGAAGCTTCAGCAGGCAAGTAAGAAGAACGTCTATGTGCTGGCCAGTCATTCCCACTTCTTCATGGATGGAATCTTTGACACCGATTACTGGCGCAGCCATGGCGGCGTTCTACCAGGATGGATCGTCGGTACAGCGGGCGCGGTTCGCTATGCGCTTCCACCGAAAGCCGGGGATGCAAAAGCTGCAAAGACGAATGTCTATGGATATTTGCTCGCTACCGTACATTCAGACCGCACCATCGATTTCCATTTTCACGAACTGCAGGAGAATGATGTTCCGGCCGCGGTTGCAAGCCGATTTTCCCAAGATTTTGTCCACCAGTGTTTCATTGGAAATCGATCGAATTAGGGCGTAATATTGGGGCCGGTGGAGCGGCGAGTGCCCGGCCGTCGAGCGGCGCAGAGAAACCCGCACTCCGTCGACCATGTTCTTTGCACCAAGTCGAGGCAACTTCCCGGTTTGTTCCAGCGTCTCAGACGGGCCGAATACTGATACTTGCATATTCGCTGGAAATATCGCCTGAGGTCAAACAAATGAAAAAATCGTTGATCGTGGTTCTAGGTATTTCTTTGCTTTCGATGGTGGTTCTTGCTAGTCCTACCATTCAAGACAACCAGCCAACTGGCGCCGCCAGCCCGAAGAGCATCGACCGTATTTACAAGGAAGTGCGTCATGAACTCGTCATGCTTCCTTTTTACGGAGTGTTCGATAACCTGTCGTACAAAGTCGATCCGGATGCGACCGTGACCCTGTTCGGCCAAGTCACTCGTCCTACGCTGAAGTCCGACGCCGAAAACGTGGTGAAGCGTATTGAAGGTGTCGAGCGTGTCGTAAACAACATTGAGGTATTACCAACCTCCATGATGGACGATGAAATCCGGCGCGCTGCTTATCGCGCCATCTACGGCAATGAAGTTCTTAGTCAATACCAGATGCGTGCTGTCCCGCCCATTCACATCATTGTTAAGAATGGACACATCACGCTGGAGGGAGTCGTTGCCCGGGAAATGGACAAGCAGATCGCGGGCATGCAGGCCAACAGCGTGCACGGAGTGTTTTCGGTCACTAACAATCTAGTGGTGGAGGACGAGGGCAAAGAAAAGGACAAGGACAAGAAGAAAAAATAATTCTCGCAGCGCAGAAGCTGGCTAGGTCAATGGAGAGACGGGCGCCTCGCTCGTCTCGCTGCGCTCCGATCGCCGGCTTCCCTTCAATCCTTTACCGCAAAGGTGGGCTGCCGCAATCTACAATCGTTTCATGCATTCCATAGTCGACCGCGGCGAAATCGACCAAGCCGCACACCTTTTGCGCGCCGGTCGCCTTGTCGCTTTCCCAACTGAAACGGTTTACGGGCTGGGAGCCAACGCACTTGATGCCGACGCTGTAGCCCGCATCTACGCCGTCAAACGCAGGCCTGCAACGAGTCCACTGATCGTGCACGTAGCGTCCATCGAAATGGCGCAGTCGTTGGTAGCGAACTGGACAGAGATTGCCGATCGTCTGGCGCGAAAAGTTTGGCCAGGTCCTCTTACGCTGGTGCTTGAAAAGAAGTTAGGGAAACACCCGCAAGATTCGGTGGAAGAATCATTCACAATTCCTGATATTGTTACGGCTAATCTTTCCACGGTGGGAGTTCGCATGCCAGCGCATCCCATCGCCCAGGCCCTCATTCAAGCTGCCGGAGTTCCCGTTGCCGCGCCTAGCGCCAATCGCTTCACGGAACTCTCGCCCACTACCGCGGAGCACGTCCGCCGAAGCCTCGGCGCCGAAGTTGATCTAATACTTGATGGCGGGCCGTGTCACGTCGGCATTGAATCCACTGTACTGTCACTGGTTGAATCGACGCCCACGCTGCTTCGTCCCGGCGGAATTTCACGGACAACATTGGAAGAGATAGCGGGTCCGATTAACTCCGCGCAGGGAGTTCAAGCCGGCGCTCACGCTGCTCCCGGGATGCACCCGCGTCACTACAGTCCGCGGACTATTTTATTTCTCGCCGTCAATGGAAAGGTTCCCGACGAAGGTACTGGAATCTACCTGCAATACGGCATCGCGCCGAGCCGAGCCGACATTGCCGTCAAGCAGATGCCAACCTCGCCAGACAATTACGCGGCGATCTTGTATGAGGCTCTCCATCTTGCTGATGCGGAAAATTACAACTGGATCGCTGCAGACATGCCGCCTAAGACGAGCGACTGGGAAGCAGTCCAAGATCGCCTCAAACGCGCGGCCACCAGGTAGTCGACTCCTATGGCAGCGCAATACCTCACAGAAATCTAGCCATGTACCTCAACCGGCACTCGTACGCGAATGGTCTGCGGAATTGCGCGGAGTTTGCCAAGCAACTGCTCATCGCATTGCCGGTTGATGTCATAGATCGCATAGCCAATCGGCCCGCGAGTGTCCAACACCTGGCGCTCGATGTTTATCTCGCGATCCGCCAAAATGTCGTTGATAGCTCGCAAAATTCCCGGAACGTTGTGGTGGATATGGAGCAGCCGGTGCGACCCCGGCTCGTAGTCCAAATGACATTGGGGCATGTTCACGCTCAGCAGGGAGTTCCCGCTGCGGAAATAATCGATCATGCGCGCCGAGACAAATTGTCCGATATTCTGCTGCGCCTCTTCGGTATTGCCCCCAATGTGAGGTGTTAAAATTACGTTCCGCAGTCCTTGTAAAGGACTGTTAAAAGGCGCACCGCTCTCGGGCTCTTGCGGAAACACATCGACTGCGGCGCCCGAAAGCTTGCCGCTCTTCAAATGCTTGGCAAGAGCCGCATGATCCACTACAAAACCGCGGCTCAAATTAATCAGGCAAGCGCCGTCCTTCATCGCGCGGAATTCTTCTTCCCCAAATAAATCCTGATTTTGCGTCTTGCCGTCAACGTGAAGAGTGATTACATCAGAAGTCGCCAGCAATTCGCGAAAGCTTACTGGACGGGCATTTCCGCGAGCCAGCACATGCGACACATCGGTAAATACAACCCGCATGCCCATCGCCTCTGCCAGATCTGAAACCTGTGATCCAATCTTTCCGTAACCCACGATACCGAGCGTCAGGCCGCGAACTTCATGCGATCCTGCCGAGGACTTATTCCACACACCGCCATGAAGCTGGGTGCTCGCCTCGAAAGTGCGGCGCATCAGCAAAATAATTTCGCCCATCGCGAGTTCGGCCACCGAGCGGCTGTTTGAATGCGGATCATTGAACACGGCGATTCCGCGTTCGCTTGAGGCCGCGCGATCGATCTTGTCGACTCCGATGCAAAAGGCTCCTACGGACACTAATTCAGGAGCCGCGTCCAAAATCGCCGACGTGATGCGCGTTTTAGAACGTGCGCCCAAAATTGAAGCCCCGCGCACCTTCTCGATGAGCTCACGCTCTTCGAGCGCGCCCTTCAGCGACTGGACCTCAAAGCCCGCCTCCTCAAATTGTGAAGCCGCCACTCCGCTGATGTTCTCCAGCAATAAAACCTTCAGATAGCCTCCAAAAACTTCATTACATTCGATGAACGAGAATTATAACGGCGGGCCCTTCGAAACCCTTGAGCTTGTTTGAACGGAGCGCGGCTTTAGCCGTTCCGGTTCCGCCAGTCCTCGCGCCCAGCGTCCGTTCCTCCCGTAAAATGTTACAAATATAAGGGCGAGACCGGACAACCGCCCGCGAGCCTCATGAATCTTTCAACCGTATCCCGTCATCATTAAGGTTTTGGAGGAAAATAAAAATGCCGCATGAACTACCCCCCCTGCCGTACGATTACACAGCGCTCGAACCCACCATCGATGAAAAGACGATGCATCTGCATCACGACATGCACCACGGCGCATACGTAAAAAATCTTAACGCGGCGCTGGATAAGCATCCTGAACTCCACAAAAAGAGCGCGGAAGATCTCATTCGCGATTTAAACTCCGTTCCCGAGGACATACGAAGTGCGGTGCGCAACAATGGCGGCGGACATGTCAACCACACCATGTTCTGGAAGATCATGAAGCCCAAGGGCGGAGGCGAGCCCAGCGGCCCCATCGCCGACGCCATTAAGAAAGCGTTCGGCGACTTCAAAACTTTTCAGGAGAAATTTAATGCCGCCGGAGTGGCGCAATTCGGCAGCGGGTGGGTGTGGTTGGTAGGCGATACTAAAGGTGAAGTGAAAATCGTCTCCACGCCGAATCAAGACAATCCGCTTTCGCAAGGCCTCAATCCCATCTTCGGCAACGATGTTTGGGAGCACGCATATTATTTGAAGTACAACAACCGCCGTCCGGAATATCTTCAAGCTTGGTGGAATGTAGTCAATTGGGAAGAAATCAATAAGCGCTTCCAGTCGGCTGGAAAGAAATAAGTAAGCCTGTTTTGTTTAAAAGTTTCGTGGCGCGGATACTTTGTCCGCGCCATTTATTTTGCAGGGTAAACCAAACCAAAACCTGAATACATTCTCATAAGTTATTTTTTCGCTATAATCACGCAGACCTATGACTCTAGCGCCGGGCACGAAGCTGGGCCCCTACGAAATTGTCGCTCCGATTGGGGCCGGCGGAATGGGGGAAGTTTATCGCGCGAAAGATACCCGGCTCGGGCGCGATGTCGCATTAAAAATTCTTCCCGAATCTTTTGCACGCGATGCCGACCGGCTGCGTCGCTTCGAACAAGAAGCCCGCGCAGTAGCCACGCTCAATCATCCCAACATTCTCGCGATTCACGATATCGGACAGCATAATGGCACGCCTTTTCTCGTCTCTGAACTTTTAGAAGGCGAGAGCCTGCGGTCGGCGCTCGATCGCGGCGCTTTGCCACAACGCAAGACCATCGAGTACGGGGTGCAGATCGCTCAGGGACTGGCTGCGGCCCACAAAAAGGGCATCGTTCATCGCGACCTGAAACCGGAGAATGTTTTCGTTACCAAGGATGGCCGGATCAAGATTCTCGACTTCGGGCTGGCGAAGCTGGCGCAGCAGATGGGGGCGGATTCGGACGAAGTTACTCTGACGAGTTCGCACACCGCGGCAGGGGTGGTGATGGGGACGGCGAGCTATATGGCGCCGGAGCAGGTTCGCGGAGAGCCTGTCGATCCACGCACCGACATTTTCGCGTTCGGAGCGGTTCTCTACGAGATGCTCTCCGGTGTTCGCGCCTTCCGCCGCGATACCTCCGCC
>PLBX01000268.1 GCA_003135495.1 Acidobacteriaceae bacterium
CATCCCCAAAATGGCCGCGTCAGTCCATTCAGATAACGGTCGACCGTAATCGCCATGACTAGCGCAGTCATGCCGAACGCCACGATGACTTTATCCACGTGATAAGACACCGCCATCGGGTTGAGTTGCGCCGTCACCACCAGGCCGCCGAACGACAGCATGGTCATCATCAAATAAATAATGTAGAACGATGGTTGCCGCAGCATCTGCCACGGAGTCAAATCCACGTTCGAGCTGCGCACGTGCTGCTTGATCTTGGCTTCCTTCTCGGTCCAGTTCGGTGGCGTCCATCCCGCAGGAGGTTTCGCCAGGAACAAGGCCGCGCACAGCACGACAAAGCCCTGAATCGTTCCCCAGAAGATCAGCGCGTGCTGGTAGCCGGAGGTCTTAATCATGTTGGCAATCGGAGAAACAGTGAGCGCCGTTCCGATGCCACAAGCGCCCGCCGTGAGACCGACGCAGAGCCCGCGGTAATCGGGAAACCATTTCAGTGCATTGCCGATGGTTCCGCCATACACGATGCCCGCGCCCACGCCGCCCAGGCAATACCAGAAATATAGGCTGCGCAAAGTTTCGGCTTGGCCGGAGAAGACCCATCCCAGTCCGACCAGAATGCCGCCCACGCCCAGCATCAGGCGCGGACCGATGCGGTCGACCAGGTAGCCTTCAAACGGCACCAGCCAAGTCTCGAGAATGATGAAGAGGCTGAAAATTCCCTGGATGGCGGCGAGCGAGATATGCAAGTGAGACTACATGGGTTTGGTGAAAAGAGTCCAGGCGTATTGCAAATTCGCAATCGCCATCATGGCTACGATGCCGGCCATGAGCTGGACCCAGCGGTTGGGAATACGGGACGGATGAATTAGCGAACTGGGATTCGTGGTCATCGATGCCTCATTGTGAGTTCACCAGCACACCGCGCAACCACCGACTGTTGCGCATAGTGTTATATACTGGTCCGATTACCGAACCACTTGCGGGACGGACTTTACCACTGTTGTAAAGAAGTGTCAAGACTCTATATCCTCGTACGCTTCCCGATTGGGAACGGCGATGAAAACAGCCATGGACCAAAGCCTCGAATCCCAAATCCAGACTTACCTGGCGCATCTTGACGGCCTGCTCCGCCGTGGACAGGAACTTCGGGACGCATTGATGGCCGATCCCTCGGACACGGCGACCGTTGCGGCCATGAGACGCTGGCAGGAGGACTGCGGCGTGACCATCAATCAATTGTCTGGAGGCAGCAAAGCTCATTGGCTGGCCCGATCGTTCAGCCAAGCTTTTCTGATGCGCACCGCCGATGGGCGTGCCATGGAAGGCGCAGCTCCGGCCGAGCTCGCCCAGCAATTGCTTGGTGTTCTCGGACAGGCAGTGGCCTCGCTCACGGCGACAGACGATAACGCGATTACCGCAGCTTCGTCTAACGCGCCGCCACCCCGGCGCTTCGAATTCGTTCACAACGCCGACATTCGGCCCGTGCTTGAGCAAGCCTATTCCGACAGCCGGACTGCCTTGGCCGCAGGCGACTATCAGCTTGCGCTGGTGACTGCTTGCGGAATTCTGGAGGCGATCGTGACCGACGCGCTCGAACACAAGGGCTCGGATGCTTTGAATAGTTATGGTGCGCCTGCGGGGAAGCTTGCCGATTGGTCGTTCGACACCCGCCTCGCCGTCGCCGAGAAGGTCGGATTGATTCGCGGCGGATGTGCGCGACTGCCGCAAGTGGCGCGGCACTACCGGGAACGCATGAACGCGGAGGGCGAGATTGCGGCGACTGCAACCGTTACTGAGCGTGATGCGCGGACCACGGGTCAGGTACTGCATGTCATCATGAGGGATCTCGACCCCGGCCGGTAGTGCCGGCGAGCCTCCCTGCCGACCTTCAGTCAATCTTCCAGATCCTGCCGAAACACTGGTTGTGAAGGATCCAGGCTGCCGTCGATGACGCGCACCAGAAGGTTTGAATACGCATTGCTAGCTTCTGGCAGCGCTGCATAACCTCGCTCCCGCTGCAGTGCGCCGCTATCTGAGTAGACAAGCGTGAAGTAGCGGCCCGATGAATATTGAAGCTCCAGCAAGCTGTTCGGCATGTCCGGATCGCCTTGCTGCCCCAACACGTCCATCAGCGCAACTGTCCATTGCCTGCCCTTCGGGTCAGTAACGACCTCGCGCTCGAGGTACTGCCACTCGTCCATGCTCCATAGCGCCATATTTATTCGAGTAGCTGCTTTAACGCCCTCCCAACTTGCGTAGCTGTAAATGGTTTTGGGACCAGCAGGACTTTGCGTGCCTTGCGCGAGCGCAGGCTTGCCTCGGCCTGTTCCGGCGTGTCACTGATAATGACAACGGGAAACCCTGCGTGACTGGAGTGGGCGCGCACTGAGTCGAAGAGTGCTTCACTCATATCGTAGCTTGAACAATCGAGCACCAGCGCGTTGGCACTGTGCTCAATAATCAAGTCATTGACGGCGCTGGTGTAGCCGGATGCGGCGACCTCATACCCCAGGTCACGCAGAGAAAACGTCAGCAACTCGGAGATCTCCGGAGTGTCGTCAATCAGCAGTACGCGTGGCAAAGTGTCCGCTACTTCTTACTGGCGCCGGTTCCAGGCAGCTATTTCTTCTTGCCTTCCGAGGGCTCCAGATCCATGACCCAGATTCGCCCTCCGGCGGTATAGTAAGCGCGTTGATCGTTCTCGATCATCGCACCCCAGGCCTCCAGCGTGCGCATGGCGAAAGTGACGCCTTCAAAATTGTTGCGTGCGTGGTCGAGGACCTGGTTCGTATGCCAGTTGTCGGTGAGAATCGCGTCACCGGCGTGCACCCGCAGCACAGTGTAGTAGCGGTCGTAGGCTGCTTCTGGCCGCACGTCGCGCGTGGCTCCGCGCTTCTTGCCTTCGGTGACGATATAACCTTCCTGTCCCTCGGGCTCAACTTCGGGTTCGGCAGGACGAGTGGGAACAACCGCTCTAGTGTTCATAAAGTTTGCGCCACCGCTTCGGCTTCGGCTGCAGCCGCCATGTTGGTTAGATTTTTCGCATCTGCCGCCTGGATCAAGGCCTCGGGCAGTTGCACGCCCATCATCTTCCACTGCTCGTTGGCAAACTTCTGTAGCTTGGCGATATGTTCGGCGTGGAGATGGCCAAAGCGCCCTTGCAACTTCAAATATTCCGAAACCGGCCTCATGCTTGCCGGACGGAAGCTGTAATCGAACTCGCGCTTCTCCGGATTCCACTCCCACATCGGGTAGAGACCGCATTCGACGACGAGCCGGCCCAAATCGATCGAGCGCGGCGTCTCGTACACGAATCCCTTCTGGCACGGGGTGTAGATCATCAGATACGCAGCGCCCTTGTGGTTAAGGCCTTTACGCACTTTGTTCATCAAGTCGATGGGATAACCCACGCTGGCGGTCGCCACATAACAGTGAGGATGGCCCGCCGCCATCATGCGCGCGAGATCTTTAGGAAATAGCTTCTTGCCTTCCGGAACTTCCGGCCCGGGAGGCGAGAAAGTTGTCATGCCGCCATACGGTGTGCGCGACGAGGCCTGGATACCGGTATTCGCGTACTGCTCATTGTCGTAGCAAATAATGAGGCAATCGTGATTGCGATAAAGGGCGCCAGAAATCGAGGCGAGGCCGATATCAGAGGCGCTGCCGTCACCCGCTTCGCAAATGATATTCGGAAACTTTCCCTTCCACTTGCCTTTGCGAATCATGGCTTCATAAGCAGCGGCCACGCCTGCGGTGAAGCTCCCCGCGCTGCCAATCTGCGTGTGCGCCCACGGCACGTTGTAAGGCGTGCACAGGTATGAACTGTTCGCCACATACATGCAGCCCGTCGGCCCCACGAGAATCGTGTTGTCTCCCGCCGCCTTGCTGGTCATGCGGTATTGAATCGAAGGCCCGCACCCGGCACAAGTCCGGTGACCGGGAACAAAGGGCTCCGACGAGGGTAGTTCAGGGTTGTAGAAACGCGCGCCCTGATTTGGATTGTCCAGAATCGGCAGCAACTGCCGCTGCACTTCAATCGTTGCCATAAATAATTTCCTCCAAAAGTCTAATCCTTATTAGTGAGTGGAGCGACGGGCGTCCCCGCCCGTCCACCCGGGTACAGCCCGGCCCCCGCTACTCTTCAAACCCAACCCAGTGCGTGCGCTTCTCAATCTTCCCAGCCTTCATGACGGACATCATCTTCTCCGTCATCCAGTAAAACTCTTTCAGCACGATCGCTTCGCCGCCCATGCCCGCCATGAATGACAGCACGAGTGGACGCTTATCACTCTCATAAAGCGCCGCCGCCGCTTCGGCATAGAGAACGCCGCCGCTGCTAACGCTACCCAGTCCCATGTTGGTCTCGATCACGCCGACCACCTTGAATTTGCTGAGCGACTCGCGCACTTGCTCCGTGGGATAAGGCCGGATCGTGCGCAGCCGCACCAGACCCACTTTGATTCCCTTGTCGCGCATGTGCTTGATGGCGAAACGAGCCGTGACCGCATGCGCACCTTGCAGAAAGAAAACTACTTCCGCATCGTCGGTCATGAACTCTTCAATCCACGGATCGTATTTACGACCGAAGATTCGCGCAAACTCCTCGTGAACTTCTTCGATCACCGGCATCGACTGTTCCATCGCTCGCGCCCGCTCCAACTGCAGCGGCGGCCCTTGCTCCGGCATAATCTGAGGTCCGTGAGACACCGGATGCCGAGGATCGAGCGGATACGGATGCTTGTAGGGCGGCAGGAATTCTTTTACCTGCCCGGAGTCCGGCAGCTCGACATCGCCCGTGATGTGCGAGACGAAGAATCCATCCTGGCAAACCATCTGCGGCAAGAGCACCCGCGGATCTTCACCAATGCGATAAGCGATCAGGTGATTATCAAACGCTTCCTGCGCATCGCACGACCAGCCCATGATCCATCCCATATCGCGAGTCGAAAGCGCATCGGTATGCTCGGATCCAAAATCGCCCGGAGGATCAAGCGTGCGGTCCGCGATCATCATCTGCACCGGCATGCGGCTGCCTGAGATCGGCGAATACAGCTCGTAAGCAAATTGCACGCCTACGCCGGAACTTCCGGTAAACACGCGCGCGCCGCTCGAAGAAGCGCCGTGAGAAATGCTCAACTGCGAGTGCTCGCTATCCGCCACGATGTATTCGGCATCGAGCTCTCCATTAGCCACCATCTGCGCCAGCGCCATCATGGTCGCTGTATAAGGACGAATCGGATAGGCCGCAATCACATCGACGTCGGCAAACTTGGCCGCCTGCGCCGCCGCAACGCAGCCATTCATCCTGACCGTTTTCTTCTTTTGTGCCGTAACTGTTGGCATATCTCGCTCCGCTTCTAAAAGTTCAAATTCTAAAGGTTCAAAGCTTTTTCTAGACCAATCGCCACCGTGGAAGAGCGGCCCTTCAGGGCCGCGTAACCCACGCCACCACGTGGGGCTTTAGCCCCCGAGGCCCGTTAAATATTCTTAGCCGGACGATCTCCCAGATTCCGCAACTCCTCCGCCTGCCGTCCATGCAATCCCGGAGAAATCGCGAACGCCGTATCCATCCTCACCACGCCCGTATCGAAATCCAATTCCGGAACGCCCTCTAGGCAGCCCGTCGGACACTCCTCGATACAAACGCGGCATCCTTTGCAATAGTCGACCAGAATCTTATAAAGCCCGTTCGACCGCTCTGGACGCGCGATACAAGGCTCCGGACAAACCAGGTAGCAGTTGTCGCAAGCATTGCAAGTTCCACAACTGAAGCAGCGACCCGCCTCTTCCACCGCCTGCTCTTCAGTGAACGCCTGAATCACTTCCTGTTGTGTCTTCTTTCTGCTCGAAGGCGGCAGCATCTCCTGCTGCACCCGCGGGAAGTGCGGGAAGTACGTCATGTTCATGCGATTCAAATCGAAGATGACATCAATCGCAATCGTCCGTGGCTCCAGATTCTCGCCGCGCATCACCTTGTCGAGATTGAACGCAACGCGCTTTCCGTCGCCCACCGCATTCACCACCATCAGCGGTTGTCCCGAACCGAGCTGCACAATGTCGCCAGCTGCAAAAAAGTTCGTATTGCCCAAACGTCCGAAGCGATCGATCTTGATCGTGCCGCGCTCGTTTTTGAATTCTTGTGGCAGCCAGTCGAGCGATGCCCGCTGCCCCACCGCAATAATTACGTTGTCGACAGGGAAGCGCTGCGGAGCCGCTTGCCGGTCAACCGTAATCGGCGAAGCATTGATCGCCCCGGAAAATTTCGCTGGATGCAGTTGCAATGCATCGATCTTGCCATTGCCCAACACCGCCGTGACCGCTCGACCATGAATCAGCTCGACACCTTCTTCGACCATGTCGTGCAGATCTTCCGGCGAAGCTGGCATCTCTCCCGGATGGCCTTCCACCGTAATCATGGTCACTTCAAGCGCGCCTTGACGCAGTGCTTCACGAGCGCAATCGATTGCCGTATTGCCGCCGCCGATCACCGCCACCCGCGCGCCCAACTTAACTTTCGACGTTCCCATACCAATGTCGCGAAGGAACGGAAGCCCGTAAAGTACTCCTTCTTTATTCTCGCCTTCTGCGCGAACACTGTTTGGTTCCGTGAGGCCAACAGCCAACACGCTCGCGTCATAATTCTTTTTCAAATCATCCCAGCTCACGTCTTTGCCAACTTCAACACCAGTCTTGATCTTGATCCCGAGTTCTTCCAGCCTTTCAATCTCGCGATCCAGCACATCCTGCGGAAGGATCCAGTCAGGAATGCCGCCACGGTTCAGACCGCCCGCCTTCGGCGACTTCTCAAGAATCGTGACCGCGTAACCAAGCCGCGCCAGTTGATAGGCAGCGCTGTGTCCAGCAGGTCCGGAGCCGACGACGGCGACTTTCTTTCCGTTCGATTTGCCCGGCTTCACTACATCTTTCTTGAGCGCCTGCCCGAGATCGCCAAGAAAACGTTCGACCGCGCGAATCGAAATCGCCTCGTCATACTTACCGCGATTGCAAGCCTGCTCGCATGGGTGATAGCACACGCGCCCCGTCACCGAGGGAAACGGCATGTCTTCCTTGATGAGCGCATAAGCATCCAGATACTTGCCGCGTTTCACCAGATCGAGATAGCCCTGAATTTTTTCGTTGGTGCCGCAAGCATTGTTGCAGGGTGGCAACTTGTCCCGGTACACCGGACGAATCGAGCGCCAGTTGCCGGTAGGGAACAGGTCCTGGCCTTTTTCCTGCGAAGGCGCGGGAGTGATGCCCGCGAACGGAATCTGAAGCCGCTTTGGAATATGTGTGCCTTTTGTCGACATGGAATCCTTCCTATGATCTTTCTGCTAATGATCTTTCTTGATTCAATCTTTTGCGTGCTTCGCTTTTCAAAATACGCACTGCGCTTCGACCTGCCGTCCTAAACAGCCACTTGGTTCAGTTGCATGACGTGCATCTCTTTGAGCGCCATTTCAAACGCGTGTTGATTCGTAATCATCGGTTTTATCGTTTCCATTTTGACGATATTCGTGCTCTTCACCACCGCCGCAATCAGCGGAGCGGCAATATCCGGCGCCACCATCTTGCTGCGCTCAGCCGCGCCTTCTGTCGAAAGACGATCCAGCCCCAACTCACCCAACCGGTAATACAGCCATTTGTGGTCGGCCAGTTTGGCCGCGTCCACGCAAACCAGTTGCGATAACCGCTCCACTCCCGGCACAAACCGGAGCATGTAATCTGGCGTGTAATGGGTGTTGATCACCAGCGTTCCGCCGGGAGGCATGCCACGCATGTAATCCCACCCCTTCACCATCGTCTCTTCAACCAGAACGACGATGTTCGGCTGTTCGTTTTCGTACGTAAGCTCGTTCTCGATAATTTCATCGCTGACGCGGCAATATTTTCGCGTCGGGCAGTTGGTGCGATCGGGATTGTCGACGTAATTTTCCATCGCTTGCGCGTACTTGCCTTCCAGACGCGCCGAAGCGGAGATGGAATTCGCGATGTCGCGGCCCTCTTTATCCATGATGATGCCGCGTGTCCAAACGGTTAATTCGGTATAAGCCATGATCAACCTCGCTGCTTAGTATTCCTGCTGAATGCGTTACTTGGTTCTGGTATTGCAAGACGTATCTGTCGAGCTGCTGTTTTTTTCATTCGCTGGCTCCAATTGCCGAGGACTGCCGCGATCGGAATCAAGCACCGAAAGAAAATCATTTCGCAGAACTACAAAGGGCGCCGGCCGGATGCCATTCTGATACTCCGAAATCGCCAGCAGCGTAGCCTTCTTGCACAGACTCTCGATATCCGCGCCGGTCAATCCTTCCAGGCGCGCTGAGAATTCGTCGAAATCCACATCGCTCGCCACCGGCACGCGCTGGCAGCACAGCCGAATAATCGCCGCCCGGTCCGCTGCATCCGGCTTGGCCAATTGCAAAATGTAATCAAAGCGTCCGCTGCGCAAGAGCGCCGGATCGATCCGTTCCGGCCGATTGCTCGCCGCCAGCAGAATCACGCCTTTCACATCGCGCAAATTATCAATCTCGCGCAAGAGTTGGCTCAGAATCCGCTGGTAGACATCAGTCCCAAACTGATCGGCCCCAAACTTCGGTGCGATCGCATCAATGGTGTCGAAAAACAAAATGCAGGGAGCTGCCCGCCGCGCCTTTTTGAAAACCTCGCGCAACGCCCGTTCCGATTCGCCCAGCCACTTCGAGTAAAGCTGCGGACCATCAATCGCAATCAGCGGCAGTTCCTTTTCGCCTGATAGCGCTCGAGCCATTGCCGTCTTACCCGTGCCCGACGGTCCCGTCAACAAAATCCCGCGCGGAGGCGCAAGCCCCACCTGCTCATAAATCTCATCCCGCACATGCGAATGCTCAATCACAGCATCGAGCAGCCGCTTCACCTCGTTTAGTCCGCCAAGCGAAGCGAACGTCGAAGTACTCTTTTCAATAAAGAATTCGCGAGTAGCGCTTGGCTCAACTTCTTTCAGCCCCGCCAGAAAATCTTCTCGCGTAACTTTCAGCGCATCCAGATCAGCTGAATCGGTCTCTAGTGGATACGCCGTCAAAAATCCGCGCAAGGCAATCATGCCGACTTCCTGGCAAAGCGCCTCTAAGTCGGCTCCCACGAAGCCGTGCGAATGTTCAGCAATCTCTTGCAGATTTACATCGGAAGCGAGTGGCATGGCCCGCGTGTGAATGCGAAGAATCTGCAGCCGAGCCTGCGTATTCGGAACGCCAATTTCGATCTCGCGATCAAATCTCCCCGGCCGCCGCAACGCCGGATCCAGCACCTCGGGAATATTCGTGGCCCCTATAACAATGACCTGACCGCGCGCGACAAAGCCGTCCATCAAGCTCAGCAGTTGCGCGACGACGCGCTTCTCGACTTCGCCCACAACTTCCGTGCGCTTCGGCGCCACCGCGTCAATCTCGTCTATAAAGAGGATGGCCGGAGCATGCCGCGCCGCCTCTTCAAACACCTCGCGCAGCTTCGCCTCGCTCTCGCCATAAAACTTGCGCATGATCTCCGGGCCATTGAGATGAATAAAATGCACCCGGCTCTCTGCGGCAACAGCGCGAGCCAACAGCGTCTTACCCGTGCCTGGTGGCCCGTACAGCAGCACGCCTTTCGGCGCCAAAATTCCCAGCCGCTCGAAGATGTGCGAATACTTCAGCGGCAACTCGACCATTTCGCGGACCCGCGCAACTTCGCGCTCCAGTCCGCCAATATCTTCATAGGAAACCGACGGAGCGTTCGCCGCCGTCTGCTCTCCTTCGACGATGCGAATGTCGGTGCGCTTGCCAATTACAACCGGGCCAGAAGGAATCGTGCGCACTACCTGGAAGTTGACCGCCTTGGCAAACGTCGGAACCCGCACCACCGATCCCGCCATCACCGGAACATCGATCAGATCTTCCAGCATCCGCTCCGGCGCGATCGTTGCGGGAGCCGCACCGACCCAAAGCGGCGCCAACCGCACCGCTACCGCCTGCTCTCGCTCGATCTTCGTTACTGAAACCTGTTCCTGCAATCCAGCGCTGCAGTTGCTGCGGCACGTTCCGTCAATCTGGATCATTCCTTCATGCAAGTCGTCCGAAAATTCCGCGCGACCCACGCCCACGCTGCCGCCAACAATTTTCACGACGTCGCCCGCGCGCGCCCCAACGCGCTGCATATCTGCCGGCGCTAGACGGACGATTGCGTGGCCCACGTCTTCAACCCTCGCCTCCGCCACCCGCAAAGTTATCGTTGCGGCATAGGTAGACGACGTCGATGTGCGTATTTCCGTCATGATGTTCGTCAAAGCAGGCTCAAAAATCTTCGTGAGGGTTTTTCCCGGACCGTTTTCTACGCGGTACACCTGGTCCTATGCGATCGCTAATCCCACAATTAGCAAATCGCGATTGCCGACTCCTGAAAACTTGACGTTCAAATCAGTTCAAAACTTTTCCAGAACAATTTCTTCAACATCTTCCACGTGCCGGCGCATCGCTGCCTTAGCCGACTCTGCGTCGCGACGCTTGATCGCCGCCAGAATTCGCCGGTGTCCCGCTAAAGAGCGTTGGGCACGGCCTTCAACCTGCAGCGACCGTTCCCGTGTATCTCGCAACAAGTCCATTACTACGTCCAGCACTTTGAGAACGACCGTGTTCCCGGAAGCGAGCGCGATGCTGTAGTGGAATTCTGTGTCCTCGTTGACCGCCGCCTCCCCGCGCTGCATCTTGGCCTCTTGCCGTTGCAGAATTTCTTCCATCTCCGCGAGTTCGTCGTCCGTCGCGTGCGTGGCCGCGCGCGCCGCCAGCGGCGGCTCCAGCATCAGGCGAAAATCCAATAGCTCGCTGACCTGCTCCCGTTGTTGTTTCAGGGTATTGGCAAAAGGATTTACTACAGACTCGGCGGATATCTCGCGGACAATCGTTCCAGCGCCCTGTCGTGGCTCAACCAGGCCCATCAACTCCAGTCCGCGGATCGC
>PLBX01000175.1:0-7376 GCA_003135495.1 Acidobacteriaceae bacterium
CGGCAACAATTCCTGCAGCGTTAATGGAAGCGGAACCCTGGTCTCCTGCAGCAATGCGACAAATCTTGGTTACGTGGTGGTGGGGGGATCAGATCCAGGAACGCCCAACGTGTGCGGCGATCTGCCAGAGGCGGATCTCGATCTTGAATGGTCTGGAGCTATCGCGCGGAACGCTCAAATCGTTTACGTCAACGCGCCCGCCAGTTTTGATTCCAATTGCAACTACGCCTCGAATACTCTATCGGTCGAAAACGCTTTGACCGCCGCCATCAACTCCAACGNNCGCTCACGTTATCAGCATGAGCTATGGCAGCTGCGAGTGGCAGGCGCAAGACGATGAGACGGAACTTCAGCAGGCCAACTCCCAGGGCATCACCATCCTCAACTCCTCCGGTGATACTGGCTCCGCAGGCTGCGACGGCTTCACAAATTCGGACAACAATCTTGCGCAAGGCGGACTGGCGGTCGGGTACCCAGCAAGCAGTCAGTATGTAACTGGAGTGGGGGGAACGGCGGTTCCCTTCAACGATTTCACCACCCCGTACTGGATCACAACGAACGCCAACGACGGCGGCTCGGCGCAAGAATATATTCCCGAGCAAGCCTGGAACGATGTCGATGAATTCGCCGCCTCCTGCGCTGCGAACCCCAGCAATTTCTGCTCTTTCTACGGGATCACATCTCCACTCACGGCGCAGGAGGCTCTTGGCATCGGCGGTGGTGGCGGCGGAGCCAGCAACTGCGTGACGGAAACTGCCCAATTCATTTGCACCGGAGGATTCGCCCAACCCGCATGGCAAACGGTAAGCGTGCAGGGACAAGCTAGCGCTCGTTTCGTGCCCGATGTTTCTTTGCTGGCCACGCCGAACTTCCCCGGCTACGTATGGTGCACGCCGGTCGAATATCTCTCTTCGACTAGCCCTTACGACACGGAGACGACCAGCAGTTGTGCTACTTCGATCACAAACTCCGTGAATGGCATTGTGGATAGCAACAATAATTTCATTGTTTTTCCGTCGATCGTTGGCGGTACGTCGGCGTCCACGCCCGTCTTTGCTGGCATCGTTACGCTGCTGAACCAGTACGTGGTGGCAAACGGAGGAACGGCGGGCTTAGGCAATATCAATCCGAACCTCTATTACCTCGCGGCTTACAATCACAGCGCGTTTCACCAAGTCACCACTGGCGATAGCAATGTCTACTGCCAGCCGGGCACACCGGCGGGACAACCAGCCGCTCTTATTTGTCCCGATGCGGGCGTTATCGGCTACCAGGCTTCCAACTTCGACACGGCGGCTGACACTGGTTATAACCTCGTCACCGGCCTCGGTTCAGTGGACGCTTTTAATCTCGCCACAGCTTGGTCTGCTTCGACCGCAAAAGCCTTTACCCTGGCGGTGCCGGCGATTTCGACGGTTGTGAACCAGCCAATAACCTGGAATGGAACGCTGACTGCCTTCAACGGCTACAACAGCAGCGTTAACATTACCTGCACTGGCTCACCCTGCGGGACTGTCAGCTTTACTCCTTCCACGAAGACTCCGACTTCTACCGGTGCCGCATTCGGTCTGACCGTCGGCAGCAGCGCAACCGGATTCAGCGCTCCAGTGACTTACAATTTCGACGTTACAGCCAGTGACGGAACGATCACACACACACATTCTGTCAGCCTGGCCGTGAATACCGATATCAGTGTGCCGACGACCCTTTCGGCTCCCCCCGCAGCGCACGCCGGCCAGTCTACATCAACCTCCATGCAACTCACGCCGGTCGGCGCCAGCGCCTTCACTGCTCTCGTTACGTATACGTGTTCTGGCCTGCCCGCCGGTGCTACTTGCTCCTTCTCGCCGCCCCTAGTGAGCCCCAACAGCGCAGCCACTCCCGTGACGGTCACCATTCAAACATCTGGTCCCTTCACAGGCGCGGCGAGCATCGCTCGGCCCAAGTTGAGGAGCGATAAACGGCCGCTGTGGCTGCCATTCAGCTTGCCACTCGCAGGTATCGTGCTTGCTGGTTTGGCTGGACGTGGCTTGCCGCGCCGCTGTAAGATCGCGGGCGCTAGCGCTGCCCTAGCAGTCACCGTATTTCTGGTGGCTTGCGGAGGCGGGAGCAGTTCAACACCCCCTCCGCCCACCGTCAACGTCGCCGTAACCCCGGGCAAAGTGAACACTCTCTATCCCAGCTTGCCTGGAGCTCCCGCTCAAACGCAGCAATTCACCGCCACCGTCACCCCCGCCACAGGTGTGCAGACGGTATCCCAGAGTGTGACTTGGGCGGTTTCCGGCGGCAGCGCCTACGGCACCATTAGCTCGACAGGCCTGTACACAGCCCCGGCTTCCCTGCCAAGTCCTGTAACCGCAACCGTTACCGCGACGTCGGTGGATCCCGGTACCCCAGGCTCGGCAACGGTCAGCCTCTTGACACCCACGCAAAGCGGCACTTATCCGGTCACCGTCACTGTGATGGAATCTTCTGCCGTCCACACAACAACTTTCAACCTGACCGTGAATTAGCGCGAAAAGGTCCTTTACCTTAAAAGCACGCCCTTGGGCGTGCTTTTTCTTGTTTTCGCGTTTCCTGTTCGGCTAACCCTCAGGAATGAAATTAACCTGGGTCATGATGGAGCAACTGCCTCTGTGCTTCCCGCGTCTTATTGAAATTCGAAGAAATGAAGGAGTTGCCGGTGAAGCTGCCTGTTGCGCTAATTCTGTTCTGCACCTTGGCTGTCCCATTCCAGGTAATGGCCCAGACATCTGGCTCGGATCAAACGTCAGCCTCCCGATCTTCAACTCCAGTTCCAGCCTTCGATCGCCCAGTCTCCTGGAAGTTGATGCTGCCTAATATTCTGAGTGACCAAAAACATATCTGGACATTCCCCAACCGCCTCGCGCATGGGCATGACTGGCTTCCCACCGTCGCGGTTCTCGGCGTCACCGGAGGGTTGTTCGCGCTCGATCCTATCGAGGGCAACTACTTCCGCCGTTCCTCGTCCTATCAAGAGTTCAACAAGGTCTTCAGCAGCACGCGCGCTAGCATTGGCATGATTGTTGCTCCGGCGTCGTTTTATTTAGTGGGGCTCGTGCGGAAAGACGAAAAGGCGCAACACACCGCGCTCCTGGCGGGCGAGGCGGTTGCCGATGCTGAGATCCTGACCACGGTTTTGAAGGATCTCACCAAGCGCGTTCGGCCGTCGGCTTTTCCGCCAAACGGAAACCTCTACGACTCCTGGTTCGAAAGCAAAGGCTCGCCTTTGCGATCAAACGGAGGTTTCCCCTCAGGACACTCTATCGCTGCGTTCTCGATTGCGACAGTTGTTGCCCGACGCTACGGGAATCATCGCTGGGTGCCCTACGCAGCCTATGGCGCGGCCGCGCTGGTAGGATTCTCCAGACTTTCTTTGTCTGCCCACTTTACCTCGGATGTATTTTTTGGCGCAGCGCTCGGATACTCAATCAGCCGCTTCACCGTGCTACAGCAGTAGAGTGCCGCACAGTAGAAGTCTCGTGCAGTTATTTCTGGCTCTGAACGTCCATGCGCTTTGGCATCTGTAGAAAGCAGCGCACGACATGCCAGAACTGGTGGCGATTCAGTCCGAGGGCGATCGAGTGCGATGCGCCGGGAAGAATTACAAATTCACGGTCGGGCACGGGAAGCTTGCGATAGAAGTTCAGGAGATCGTCCTCGGTGGCGATGCCGTCGAATTCACCGCGCGCGATGAGTACGGCAGCGAGCACTTTTGTCGGATCGACGATCGGCAGGCGCGTGGTCATGTCCAGATAAGTTCCAGTTGGAGCACTGTCGCCAAACTTCAATTCGGCATCCGCCATGGCTTCGGCTACCGCGGGGTCTGAAGTTCCCGGCTTATCGCGGGTGAAGATGCTACGGATCATATCGCGATCGCGGTGGCGCCGGTTGTGCGTGCGGTAGTATTCGACTGATTCGGATCGCTTCGAGAGTGTCGACGAGCCTTGGCCGGTCCACGTAAATGAGATGAAGGCGATACGGTCGACGCGGTCCGGCTGCGCCATGGCGTAGGCGCCAACTCGCAACGCGCCGCCGGACTCGCCGTAAAGATGAAACCGCTTTTGTCCCGTCTCGCGCAAAATTACTTCTGCCGCGGCCTTGATGTCTTCTACTCCGGAAGCGATGTCGGAATTGCCTGGGCCTATGCTGGAGCGGCCGTAGCCTTCGAAGTCCATGGTCCAGACGTCGAAACCGTACTCGGCAAATTTATCCATCAGCGAGTAGTCGCCGTGGCCGGGGACGGTGAGGTCGAAACTTGGCCTCGAGGAAACCGAAGAACCGTGAGCCAGGAAAAGGATAGGCTTGGGCGGCTCTCCGGCGCTTGGCGCTCCCATCCTTTTGCGAAAGATGTAGAGCGCGATTTCGCCTTTCTTAGCCCAGTATTCGTTGCTCCACATTTTCTGGTTTGCGGGAGCATTGACTGCGTCCTGGGAAGATTTAGATTTATCCCGGCCAAGCGCGAGGTGGGGCGTGGAGAGTGTCGCGAGGCCTGCTAGAGCTGGCGCTCCGTGGGTTAGAAGAGTGCGACGGGAAAGAAGATTTTTTTTCAGATCAGTCTTTTTCAAATCGATGATTGCCTCATGTTGATAACTGCTTCCCATCACGCCAGATTTCGCTGCAAGGTCTGGCGATCAAGTTCATGCTCCCAGCGGGCGACGACGAGCGTGGCTACTCCATTGCCGATCATGTTGACGAGGGCTCGGAACATGCTCATGAAGCGATCGATGCCGAGAATCAATGCCATGCCAGCAACCGGAATGTCGGGGATCACCATGAGCGTTCCTACAAGCGCGATAAAAGCCGCTCCCTGAACGCCGCTCGCGCCCTTTGATGTCAGAATTGCTACGCCTAATATTGTTAGCTGCTGCAATAGAGTCAGGTGGGTGTTTGTAGCTTGGGCTACAAAAAGCGCGGCCAACGTCATGTAGATGCTGGTGCCGTCGGTGTTGAAGGTGTAGCCGGTTGGAACCACTAGTCCGACCAGCGACTTCGAGCATCCCAGCTTCTCCAATTTTTCCATCAAGGTCGGAAGTGCTGTTCTCGAGGAGCTAGTTGCCAGCACCAGCAAAATTTCTTCTTTTATATAGAAGAGAAATTTGATGATGCCGAATCCGGCGATCCAAGCGACACCTCCCATTACAACCAGCACGAAGAGGATGGAGGTTACGTAGAAGGTGAGGATTAATTTGGCTAGCGGGCCGAGCGAAGCAAAGCCGTACTTCCCTACCGTGAATGCCATCGCGCCGAATGCGCCGATGGGAGCAAATTTCATTACGATGCCGACGACTCTGAATACGACCTGGGTCAGGGATTCGACGAGATTCAAGAGAGGCCGGCCGCGCGGTCCTGCGGCGGATAATGCAAATCCGAAGAGCAGTGCTACGAACACTACTTCGAGGATGTCGCCTTTCGCGAAGGCGTCGACGACTGTGGTGGGGATGATGTGCATCAGGAAATCGGTGAGCGTCTGCGCTTTCGCCTGGCCGGCATAGGCAGAGACTTCTTTCGCATTGAGCGTGGCGGGATCGGCGTTGAAGCCGGTTCCTGTGTGCACCAAATTTCCCACGACTAACCCGACCAATAATGCGAGAGTCGAGATTATCTCGAAATATAAAAGCGCCTTGCCGCCAACTCGACCGACCTTGCGCAAATCTCCCATGCCGGCAATTCCGGAGACGACGGTACAGAAAATGATCAGGGTGATGACCATCGAGATCAGCCGAATGAAAGCATCGCCGAGAGGCTTCATGGCGACCGCTCGCGCAGGACTGATGTAGCCGACGATCAGCGCCAACGCCATCGCCACCAGCACCTGGAACCAGAGGGTGGCATAAAGCGGCGTACCTTTCGGCGACGCCGTAGGCGGGGAAGGCAGCGGCTCTTCAGTTGGAGTTTCGACGTTCATTATTTTTTTAACGCACTAGAGCTCGTTGCCCTGATGATCGCGCTGATGGCTGCGCGAGACGGGGCAAGCCCCGTCTCTACAGACCAACTGATTAGAAAATCAGTTTCAGTGCGAACTGAGTTTGCCGGCTGCTGGTTGAGGTCGAATCCAGAATGCCCCCCGAACTGATCGGATTTCCGCTGCCGTCAAACAGCGCGCTGTTGGCTATTGGCGGATTGAAATTGGCGCGATTGAACAGATTGAATATCTCTGCGCGGAACTGCAAGTTTAGTCTTTCGGTAATGTGAGTGTCCTTTACCAGCGAAAAGTCGAAGTCGACCAAGCCGGGCCCGTCGACTGAGTTTCTTCCGCTATTTCCCAGCAGGTTGGCGCAGGTGCCGGGTATTCCTGGACTCGGACCGTTGGGGGAGCCGACCGGCGCGAAGCCGAAAGGCTGGCATAGCGACGCAATAGCCGGAGTGGCAACGGGCAGAGCGAAGCACTCCGCCTTAATGTAGCCATTTGCATTCTGTGGATTCACAGGGGCGGAACAGCCCGGTCCTTTAAGCCGATCCGGATAGGCGAACGGGGAGGAGCTACCGAGTCCCAGCGGATCTCCTCCAATCAAGGGAGTAAATGGCAGGCCGCTCCTGATCTGCATGATGCCGCCTAATTGCCACCCCTTTGTTGCCCGCGCAACAGGTCCGCTCCAGGAGTTACGGGTCGGGATATTCCAGAGATAGTTGATGGTCAGATTGTGCGTAATGTTGAAGTCGGAAGGAGCACGGCGATACTTTGGAAGAAAGTAAAAAAGTGATGGGATCGAACTTAAGAACGAGTCGCTGGCGATGGAGCCATCGCCTCCGTCGATCGCCCTGCTCCAAGTGTAGCTCCCCTGCATCTGGAAGCCGTGGCTCATCCGTTTTTCAATTTGTGCTTCCATGCCGTCAAAATAGGAATCGTTGTTCCATTGCAGAGTATCCATGCGACCAATGGAAGGACTGATGATTGTCCCAGTCCCTGGAATCGGCCATAAGTAGGGCGGCGTAGTCCCATTGATCGGTTGCGTTGAATTGATATCGTCGGCGCGGAAGATCATGTGTACGCCGCGTGACCCTACGTAGGCGAGGCTTGCGGTGAGACTCGGCGCCAACTCGTGCTGAATATTCAGGTTCCATTGCATTACGTAATTGCGCTTGGGGTTTGGCTGAATATATGGAATGCGCAAACCGAGACCGTTATTGGCATTGGCCGCGAGGATATTAAATGCCTCTGTTGGAAACGAACCCTGCGGCAGATTTGTAGCTGTGCCGTTCTCGGTAAAAGGGGCGGTATTGGTAGCGAACTGACCTAACAAATACGGCAGCGGGAGAACGTCGAAGATTGCAAATCCGCCACGCACTGAGGTCTTACCATTTCCAACTGGATCCCACGCGAAACCGACTCTGGGTTCGAAGTTGTGAAGCGT
>PLBX01000175.1:7396-9054 GCA_003135495.1 Acidobacteriaceae bacterium
CGAAAATTAAAATGGATAAACGGTGCGCTGGGAAGCGGGGCGGAAAGGACGATGGGATTATTCGTCAGAAATCCGTTGCCGCTGGGATCTGCGAGGCTGCCGAATTGGATCTCGCCGGCCGGCGCAGGATCAAATGCGTTCAGTTGGACCCATTCAAAAGCAAAGCCTGCTTTCAAACTGTGAATCCCGTGCGTCCAGAAAATATCGTCATACGCCTGGTAGGAATTCTCGAAGAAGTTCAGGCGCTCAATCTGGTTCAATCCCGGCTGCGCGGATACATAGCCCGAGATGTCGATCTGCGGGTTATCGGCGCCGGGGCTTTCGCCAAGAGCCAGGTTGTTGGCCAAAGGATTAATCGCGCTTTGGCCCACGGAAGTATGAAAAGAGCGGTTTAATCCGATTCGAGCAGCGTTGATCAGTTGAGAACTAAAGATGTGAGTCTCTTCTATAGCGACATACTGACGGCCAGTTGTATTTGCAACAAGGACATCATTCGCGGGATCGGGCTGGGTCGCGGTTGCTCCATCATATTGGTAGCTGCCGAAGATACTGTCGGTCGTAGAAAATCTGTGATCGAGGCGAAGGGTCCCGAAATTTTCGGATGTAATGTGAGGCGCAGCAAACGAATAAAGCCCGGCATCCCCGTTGTTGAGGACTGGGGCGTTCGCCACATTGGGCAGACCCCACAAACCGAGAAAAGGGAGTACCGACTTATCGATTCCCGTCGCGGGATCGGGATTGATGGAACCCGTAACCTGGTGCGGAGTGCAAGTCCCATCTTGTGGGTTGGAACAAAGCATGCCCATTCGCGCGGCAGCGGAGGGAACGGTGTCCTGGGTGCTGAGGGTTTGGTTCTCACGGAGCCCTTCGTAATCCGCGAAGAAAAACGTGTGCTCCTTCCAGATCGGACCGCCGAGCGACGCTCCGAACTGATTTCGGCGGAATGAAGGGACGGTGCCTGGGGGGTCGAAGTAATTCCTGGCGTCGAGTGCACTGTTGCGCAGAAATTCGTAAACGTCGCCGTGGAATTGATTCGTACCGGATTTGGTCAGGGCATTGATTACACCGCCGGAGGTGCGCCCATATTCCGCTGAGTAGTTGCTGGTGAGCACGGAAAATTCCTGCACCGCGTCGACGCCCAAGGTCGAGCCTTCTACGCTGCCGGGGCCGCCGTTGGTGTAGTCATTCACGCTGATGCCGTCAATGCGGTAATTGTTTTGCGTGGGGCGCGAACCGGAGACGGTCATCTGCACGCCGTAGCCGCGGCGTGCACGGTCCGGTCCACCGGTGTTCGCTTGAATTGATCCGACCGAATCAACGCCGGGTTGCAAGGTGGCGAGTGAAGTCCAATCGCGTCCATTTAGCGGGAGTTGGACGACGGCTTCCTGGCTGACAACTCCGCCGATAGTAGAACTGGCTAATTCGACGGCGGCCGCCATGTCGGTCACTTCTACTTTTTCGTTAACCTTGCCGACCGGCAGCTTGATGTTTAGCACTTGCTGAGCGCCGACCGTCAGGGTCACATCTTTTTGCTCCACAGTGGCGAATCCCGTAGCGCTAGCGCTGACGTCATACTGGGCCGGCAAAAGATTGGGCGCCGAATAAAATCCTGCCGAATCGACGGTCACGGTTCGCACCTCTCCCGTTCCCTCGTTCTT